>JAGUZM010000199.1 GCA_020060805.1 Deltaproteobacteria bacterium
ATGACCCTCATAATGATTGCGTCAAGCCAGCCGCCAAAATATCCTGAAACCAGCCCCAAGGCCATGCCGATCAAAGTCCCAACTCCCACGGCGATAATGCCAACCATCAGTGAAGTCTGTGTTCCGTAAATCAGCCGGCTGACCACATCTCTTCCGAGCGCGTCAGTTCCCAGCCAGTGTTTAGCGCTGGGGAGCTGCAACGCATTCGCCAAGTCTTGTAAATAGGGGTCATACGGGGATATGAGCGGAGCAAAAATCGCAGCAGATATGTTTAAAAGGATGATGGCAAACCCAAAGATGACCAGCGGCCGACCAAAGAACACCCTGCGGAAGCGTTGAAACTCCCCGACGCGCACGGGAGTTTCGACAAAAGCGGCGCTTTCAGCTGCAGGCCCCAAATCCTGGTCACTGGTTCGCATACCCGCCCCTACTGATAACGTATTCTGGGGTCAAGCCAGCCATAGGAGATATCCACAATAAGGTTTGACAATGAAACAACGCCGCCAACAATCAGAACGCCAGCCTGTGTAAGCAGAAAGTCCTTGCTAAATACGGAATTCACCAGCAGGCGGCCCATACCTGGGATATTGAAAACCGTTTCGACGAGCACCGAGCCACTCACCAGAAAAGGAAGACTCAGGCCCAACAGCGTCACGATCGGGATGAGAGCATTCTTCAGAGCATGCCGGGTTATCACCACCCGCTCCATCAACCCCTTGGCACGAGCGGTTCGGATATAGTCCTGGCGGATGACTTCAAGCGTACTGGAACGGGCCTGACGCGTCATTACTGCAAGATTGGCAAGAGATATGCAAATAACGGGCATGATGATCTGCTTGGTGCTCAGCCAGAAATTTTCTGTTGGGCTCGTATAACCCATGACAGGAAGCCAATCAAGCCGGAGGCCAAGCAGGTAGACGCCCAGTATGCCCAGCCAGAAAACGGGTATGGAAATACCAATGTTCGCCAAGAAAGTCAGCGTTTGATCGAGCGCCGAGCCACGTGTGACAGCGCAAATAACGCCGGCGGAGACCCCGAGTATGGTCGATAGAATAAGCGCCATTGAAACCAAATGCAGCGTGATCGGCAGGCGCTCAACGATCAGCTGGGTCACATCTCGGTTCAATATCATCGACTTCCCGAAATCACCCCTAAGCACGTTGCCCATCCAGTGGCCATACCGAACAAGAAGCGGCCTGTCCAGCCACATTTCTTTTCTAAGGGCATCAATCTGGGCCTGGGTAGCAAGCACACCCAGGGTGGTTACTGCGGGATCCCCGGGTATCAGTTCGATCAACATAAAAGAGATGATCGATACGAGTAAGAGAACGACTAGAGTCATTATTAATCTGTGGACGATATATCCAGCCATTGTTACACCCCGGTCTCAGCAAAATACGCGACCCAAATCTCTCAACTGGTTGTGTTTTGGATAAATGGCTTCACTTTACGCCATATGACATTGTGCACCTGTAAGGGTGATTGTATTTTGCGGTCGGTCATCAAGACGCGAGTTCACATCATGCGGCAGTGGACAGAGAACTTTATGCGATGTCTTGTTGCCGCTAAAACCCTACCCTCCGCTCTCCGCTACGGCCCGGTTTAGAAGCGCTCTCAAGTAGCCCATGGCATAGGCGGTCTGCGCATACCATCCCCCTATGAGCTTGGGGAAATGGTCCGGAATGACTATACCGTCGTAGGTGATGTCTTGAAGGGCTTTCATGACCTTGTACATGTCATAGTACCCATTGTCGATAAATGTCTCCGTGTAGTGAGGGAGGGGAGCGCTGACGTTGCGGGCCTCCACCTCAAAAATTTTTTTCTGCGGACCGAAGTGACGCACCATTTCCTCCGGGTCCATGCCCCACTGAGGCTTGCCGCCTTCGAGAACGCACCCACAACAGAGAACCAATCCCACATTTGGGCTGTTGGCGATTTCCATCGCCCGCTTGTATCCGTCAAAGTTTGAAAAAAGGCGGGGCACACCCCCCAGAACTGGAACGGGCGGATCGTCAGGATGAACCCCGATCCTAACACCACACTCTTCAGCGATCGGGGTCACCCGTCGGATGAAATAGGTGTAGTTTTCCCACATTTCTTCCGGTGTGTACACACGACCATGGGTTAGTGGCCCCCTGAATGTCTTCCTGGGCAGCGTGGCCAGAAAGTCGCCCGATGTCGTCAGGCTGTCCTCTTTTGCACTATCGAACCACACCCCCTGTTTGTTGGGGCTTGCCAGATTGAAGTCTCTGGTGTCCGCCTCCCGAGACTGGGCCGGCTCGCTGGTCCAGATACCGTTGGCGGAATGCAGGTACGTGGTGTAATGGATACCAGCTTTACCTAGATTATGAAGCCAGGTCTTGTAGTACTCGATTTTCTCATCGCGTCCCGGGAGGTTCAGAACAACCTCCTCCATGTTGAGTGTTCTGATGTTGCGAACGTCGAGGAGCGCGATCCCGCCCTGGGCGTAGCGCCTTTTGATCTGAACAAGGCTTTCGGTGCTGCCGAATTTCCCGGGAATAGTGAGACTGACATACCCCACCCCGAGCTGCCTTAAGAACAGGAGGTCATCATCAGAAGGTGCGGGATTCCATAGACTTGCACACAGATTGATGCCCGATGCCTTCTGATGTGCCTGCGTGAAGCTTTTCTTCGAACTGATGTCGGAACAACTCATGATGTAGGTCCCTTTTCCCTTCCCTTAGGCTTCCACCGACGCGGAGAGTGGTGAGACCGAACACTGGCCCCATCACTCTCCCGGTAACCATCAGCGTTCTTTCCAGGCATCGTACAGGGTTGATTGGTTTTGGCCTATCTTATAAAGCCCGGTGTCATGAACTTTGGGTTGCGTGACAGCGGTATCCCTCATTCCGTATATCCAGGTTACCATGGCGTGCTTGTCGACCATTAACCTGTTGACCTCGCGGGTCGCTTTCTGCTTCGTCGCAAAATCAGGGGCTAACAGAGCTTCGGCGATTGCCTGCTCGTAATCATCAGGGTGGATCATTGCGGTGAGAAGCCCACCCCCTTTGGACAGGGCTCGTTTGATATTCAGCAGGTCATCCGGGTTCGAGATATCGAGGTCAAATATATACAGCCCGTTTTGCCAGCCTCCACGAACCATCTTGGCCCACCCACCGAAGTTAAGTATTTGCACTTGCGCATCGATGCCTACCGCTCTGAGATACCCTTGTATCGCTGTAGCCGTGTCCGCAAAGATGGCTGGCGGTTGCCTTGCGTATATCGTTGTCTTGAACCCATTAGGGAAACCAGCCGCGGTCAGCAACTCTTTTGCCTTTGCCGGATTGTATGGATAGCCTCTGACTTCCGGATTGTTAGCCCAGAGGCCGGGAATACTAAATTGATTGACTTCGGCGTATAAACCGTAGGTGAGAGCTTTAACGATTGCTTTCGTGTCAATGGCGTAGCTCACGGCTTGTCTGACTCTGACATCCGCAAAAGGAGAATCCGAATGAACGCTATCACTCGTCATTCCGAGCACCTCTGTTTTGACACTGCTCAATTGATACTTGCCTTTAGCTTGCAGGCCGCCGACATTCTTGGGAGCTACATCCAATAATACGTCTATGTCCCCTTTCAAAAAGGCGGCTATTTGAGTCATCGGGTCGGCGATGATGACCCATTGCACCTCGTCAAGATACGGCTTACCCTTTTGCCAATAACCGTCGAATTTCTTGAATGTGACCGAGACGTCCTTTGCCCAGTTCACGAATTGGAACGGGCCGGTACCCACGGGATTGTTTTCGCACCACTTCTGACCGTTCTTTTGAAACGCCGTCGGCGATATCATTCCACCCGCAGCGTAAGCCAGGTTGCTGAGCAACGTGTTATCCCACCGAGAAAGGTTAAGCCGGACCCTGTAGTCATCGAGAACATCTATCGAGGAAACCGCGCTGAGTTCTGCCCTTATCCTGGTTAGGGGGTCATTCGCAGACCCAGACGAGAATTGCGTCAAGTTCCACTTCACGGCTTGAGCATTAAAGTCCGTCCCGTCATGAAACTTAACTCCCTTCCTGAGGGTAAGGATTATGGACTTCAGATCCGGGCTCACCTCCCAGCCGGTGGCGAGCCATGGTATGGGCGTGCCGGTTTCGTCAAATTTGAACAGGTTCTCGATGGAGGTACCCGCGACCATGAGCTCAATGGCAGTAGATACCGTTTGCGGGTATCCGAATATCTTTCCAGCGTCACCGAGGCCTATTTTCAGTGTGCCGCCATACTGAGGCCCAGCGAATGCAGTTTCGGAGAGAGAGAAAACCAAACAAAGGAGAAGACTGAGCAAGAGTAACTTCCTTAACAACTTTTTGTTTTTCATCTTAAGAACCCCCCTTCGAACATCTCTGTTTAGACAAGAATGGTCATTCCGCACTTCCACGGTGTTTTGTCTTGTACTGCCTCCTTTCTCAAGAATTTCTTGCAGTTGTCCTGTCGCGATAGCGAGATCCCCTGTAGACTGCTACCTTAGAGGACCACCCTGTTTATGCCGTTCCAGTCCTATCTCCCATGATGCAAGGCGCCCCTCCATCGTTTATCGCCATTGCAGCAGCCTCGGAAGGACCAATGCCTCACCAATCACTTCAGGGTAAACAACGCCTCTATATTGGGGACTTACGCGCAGTCCGCAATTCAAGTGATTCTACTCTACTTGGGCGACGCTCTGCTTCCAACCGAGCTCAGGAGGGAGTCGCTATCTTATTTGCCATCAACCGCAGAGACCCGGAATGAGCTCAGAACCTCTCATAGGGCCACTTACGATCAGATGATTTAGCCGATGTTCACGTGTAAGCAACAGCGTTCATTTCTATTTGGAGACCGCCGGGGAGTTCAGAAACCCCTACGCATGTGCGCGTAGGTGGGTTCTTCGGGAAATAGCGGCGGTAAATCTCGTTCATGGTGTTAAACTTGCTTATGTCACGCAGAAAAACGGTCACGGATACGACGTCTTCCAGGGACGATCCGGAATCCTCCAGGACAAGCTGCAGATTGCGGAGCGTCCTGTCTGTTTCGCTTTCAATGTCTCCGGGAAGCAGCTTGCCGGTTTTCGGATCGATGGACCCCTGACCGGCAACAAAAAGCAAAGGGCCAGCTTTCACGGCGGATGAATATGGGCCTATCGGCTTTGGACCATTGATGGTGGAGATGCACTTTTTGCTCAACGGATCTACCTCCTTGATCTATGGTTAGGCATGAAACTGTTGTCCGGCCTTCGTTGGAACTGCAGCTCTTTTAGATAATTATAGACTGTGAACCTCGACACACCCAAGGCTCCGGCAGCGTACTCTATTCCTCCCTTGATGAGGAATAGTCCCCGTTCGTGCATGATGCTCAATGCATCCATTTTCTGGGATTTGTCGGCGAGATGGATGGGGACCCGGATCGAGGAGATGGCATCATCAATAACGCCTTTTATCGTTAGCGCCATATCTTCAGGTGGAGGGTAGTCTTTTTTCTGATGCACGCCAACCTCTCTCGGTTCCATTTTTTGCTGGTCGGTGCAAATGTCGCCCAGAAGCTTAGAGGCGTTAGAAAACTCGGTTAAGTCCAGGTTGATGCATAAACCTGCTCTGGGCTTTCCCTTGGAGTCACGGAAAATGACAGAAGTGGATTTGAGAGTCCTCCCGTCTCGCGTGCGCGAGATATAATTGCTTATAACCTCACTCGATGTGTTGGTGCTTTCCAAAACGGCCTTTATTCCTATGTCCTGAAGGGGCGCGGCGATAAGGGGACTTCCGATTTTTCTTCCTGTCACGTGGCCGTTGGCGATGGCAATGACCGAACGTTCCGGGTGCCTCAGGTCGTGCAAAACCACCTCACAATGGCTCCCAAAGATGCTTCCTACGGCATCAACAACGAGCGAAAGATTCCCCAAGAACTCGTCAAAAAAGGAACTTCGGCCCGTTGATTTTTTTGGCCTCTTTGCCCTGACGGGAGGTTTAGACGGCAAGGACGGTCACCTCGGTCTGAATTGAAAAAGTTTAGTAATAAAATATTTGTTGAATGTCAACCACAAAAAAACGTCCGTCTCTGATCGCGTGTCGTCATTTCTTTCAGGACTGGCACTAAAATGGTTGAGGGTTGATCGCGTCGAGCTCGAAACGGATGTTTCGGCCACAGGTTCATGAGAAGCTATCGTTTTCCGTTATACCCATGTCCCCGATGAAATGGGCGCCGGTTTGAAGAAGCCAGTTATCATGCTTAACTAACGGGCCTGCTTCAATCGAGCAAAAGGATCATGGCGCTTGTATCAGCCCTCGTCTGCGGTGCCTCTGAAGCCGACGGCATAGGCGCCCGGCTTGCCGGTGAAGGGAAGCGCGAGCATCCAGGGGAGGGTAAGTTTGGAGGGGTCCCGAAACTGTTTTAGGCCGATGGTCATGTCCAGGTGGCCCCGGGAAGGTTGTGCCCGGTACGTGCCCATGAGGCGATCCCACCAGGGAAGGTTGAACCCGAAATTGGAGTTGGTCTCGCTCGGAAAAACCGAGTGATGCACCCGGTGCATATCGGGCGTGACCACGACCCAGCGCAACAGGCGGTCCAACCCCAAGGGAATGTAGAAGTTGCCATGGTTGAACATGGCCGCGCCGTTGAGGATGATCTCGAAAAGAACCACTGCGAGGGCCGGAGCTCCGAGTAGAACAATGGCCGCAAACTTGATACCCAGGGAGATGATGATTTCGATCGGATGAAAACGAACGCCTGTCGTCAAATCATAGTCGAGGTCTGCATGGTGCATCATGTGAAGCCGCCAGAGGGTCGGCACCGCATGGAACATCACGTGCTGGAGGTATATGATGAAATCAAGAAGTATAACAGAGAGAACGACAACCAGCCAGTAAGGCAGGCCCACGGTGTTGAACATTCCCCACCCCTGCTCCTTGGCCCAGAGGGCCATTTGAACGGCCGTTATGGGGAATAGGAGCCGGACCGCTACCGTGCTTATGACCACGATGCCGAGGTTCCCGAACCAGCGGCTCGCCTTGGAAGTCGTCAGCCTCCGGCGGGGCACGAGGATTTCAAAAAAGCCTATGATGAGAAGGATGCCTACAAAAAAGCTGAGCCGGATCACACCTTCATGACTGGAGACAAAATCACTCATACCTGTCATTTCCTTCAGAAGAGAATTCTCTTTATTGGCTCAGTCCGTCGTCGAGCAACGGGATGCCGTTTTCTTTTGTCACTCAATGTAGATATAGCCCTGGGATGTGTCAAGACGGCGTCATGGATCGAGCCCTTTCATAAAAGAGGTGATCCATAAAACATGCCCCGAAAGACCAGGGCGATCCCATTTCATGCTTACGACATCCCGGTCCGCTCGGGCGAACCCTATATTCTGCTCGCTGTGCTAACTTAAGCGGCTATGGCTGAATGCCCAGATTCCTCAATGTCTTGTCGGTTGGTATCCCGTTGTGGTCGTACCCCCGTTTCTTGTAATACCCGGCCAGAAGCTTTTCGAGGGGCACCGTGCGGTTCTTGGTGTCGGATTTGCGGGTTTCTTTCAGGAGGCGGTCCGGCAGGGTGTCGTGCATGCGCCATATGCCTTCGCGGGTGTTCATCAGTCTCTCCAGGACGCTGATCCGGTCTCCGGCCCTCAGGTACTCCGATCGCGACATCTTGATGCCCGTGACAGCGGACCAGAAATCCCGGTACAGACTGAAATCGATGAGAGGAACGGCGACCTGGGGGAGCTCCTGCATGAGCAAAGCCAACGCCGGCGTCGGGGTGTACTTGGTGAGGGGGGGTTCCAGGAGATAGGCAAACATGGTGAAAAGGCAAGTCTGAAGGGAGTTGACGCAGTTATTCAGACTTTCGAAAAACTTGACGTAGTCCACTTTGGCCCGGACCGCATGGGGCCTCAGGAGATGCAGGAATACCTCCTGTCCCACCAGAAAAGCTGAGAGATGGCAGCCGCCGCGGTTGGCCACCGCGTAGGCAAGGCCGTGGCCGAAAGCACCGCGCGGGTCATAGCCTGCCAGCTCGAGCCCCTTCACATGCATGGCAAAAGAGGTGCCCCCGTATTTTTCAGAAAGGGCCTTGGTGCCCATGGCCATCTCCCGGCCGAATCCCCTGCAGAGAGCTATGTCTGTTAAAGCCTCGGAGACCCCGTCGGGAGAGCCGAATTTCAGGTTGCTTTGCACAAACCCTCGCTCGGTCGCCTCCATCACCCAGGCCAGGGTGCCGCCGGCTGAGATCGTGTCCATGCCCATTTCAGCACAGATACGGTTCCATTCGCTGATCTTCTCGATGTCGAAGATCCCCAGGTTGGAACCGAGGAGGCATACCGTTTCGTACTCAGGGGAAGGGAGCGTTTGACCGGCGAAAGTCCCTTTCTTCCCGCAGAGGATGGTGCAGGGCTTGCAAGTGTGGTGGCTGGTCCGGTGGGTTCTCTTTGTCTCTTCGCCGCTGATGCGCATCGCATCGGCGTGCACACCATCCTGGAAGTTGTTCACGGGCAATATGTTGGCCTTGACATTGAGGGCCACGTTGGCCGGGGTTCCGTACTGGCGGTAGAGGGTTCCGGTGATCCTGTTTCTGTTGATGTAGGCGGTCGCCTTTTTCTTCGAGTCTTGAAACGCCTCCTGGTCCACCGGCTTTATCTTGTAGACCCCGCCCCTGGCCACGATGGCTTTGAGGTTCTTGGAGCCCAGAACCGCTCCCATACCTCCCCGGCCCAGGAAGCGGTCTCCGGAGGCGATGTTGGCGAAGCGCACCAGGTTCTCTCCGGCCGGGCCTATGACGAGAACCCCCGCCCGCCTGTCGGCCAGCTTGGCCTGGGCAGAAAGGGTGTCCAATCCCCAGAGATCTCCGGCGTCCTTGAACTCAACGCCCGTGGAGGTAATGATGAGGTAAGCGGGTGCGGCAGCTTTGCCTTTGATCAGCAGCCCGTCCCATCCTGCGGTCTTGAGGTTCATGCCAAAGGGTCCACCGCAGGAGGAAGCTGCCGTGATGCCGGTCAGGGGTGATTTGGTCACGGCGGTGAACCTGCCCGAGCAAGGAGCACCCGTGCCCATCAGCACTCCCGGCATGAAGGCGATGATGTTCTCATCGCTCAAAGGATCTGCTCCGGGATGCACACGATCATACAGCAGTTTCAACCCCAGGCCTTTGCCGCCCAGGTAGAGTTTTCGTTCCCCGGGTTTTACGGCGGTGACAAGAACCTTTTGCGTGCTGAGGTTGACTTCGAGTATCTTGTTGCTGGTGCCAATGATTTCCTGCATACCGATCACCTGCTCCTCTGAGGACTAGCTCCGAAGGGGACTATTCGTATGCCTCCTTCAACAAGAACATGGCATCGCTGTAATCCACCTCCACGGGGTTGAACGTCAATGAGCCGTCGTCAACGGCTTTTCGGGCAATGGTCTCCAACTGCTCCCTCGGGACTCCCGCCTCCTTGAGGGTTCGGGGCAACGCGCAAAGCTCAAACAGGGTCTGCCTGAAAGCTTTGATGAGCTCGATGGTGCGTCTTGCCCTTTGGGTTGCTGGAGTCCCGGTGTATTCATCGGAACCTCCAAAGGGGAGGAGGAGGCGCGCTACATCGGGCTCCGTCTTCTCCAGGTTGTACTCGAAGGCATAAGGCAGGAAAATGGACATGGCTTGCCCGTGGGGAACATGGGCAACCGCACCGGTGGCATGTCCCAGGCTGTGAACAAGACCTACCATAGAATTGGAGAAGGCTGCCCCCGCAAGGCAGGCTGCATTGGCCATGGCCAGGCGACCCTCTTCGTCTTTGCCGTTCTTGACAACCTTGATCAGGTTGTCTCTGATGAGTTCGATCGCGGCCATGGCAAAGGCGTCGCTGACCGGGTTTTTTTGAAGGCAGGTCACCGCCTCCATGGCATGGGTCAAGGCGTCCATCCCCGTTGCTGCCGTGATCTTGGGGGGCGTCGTGACGGTCATGCGGGGGTCCAGGACAGCCAGCCTTGGGTACAGGTGGACCGAGGTGAAGGACATTTTGACGTTGCGGCCGGGATCGGCGATCACCGCGACGTAAGTGACCTCGGAGCCGGTCCCCGCGGTGGTCGGGACCACAATCAACGGTTTCAGAGGACGGCGGAGGACGTCATGGCCGGCAAACTTCAACAGGTCGTCGCTCTGTTCGCTCACCAGTATGTTGACCGCTTTGGCCGTGTCAATCGGGGAGCCCCCGCCGACGGCGATCAGACAATCGCATTCGTTCTGGAGGTAAACCTTGGCGATCGTCTTGACGGTTTCGCTGGATGAGTCCGGCGGCACGTCATCATAAATCCCCCCGAGGGTAACCCCGGAGTCGGCGAAGGCGCTCGTCACGATCCGGACAAGGCCTGCTTCTGCCACGCCCTTGTCCGTGATGATCAACGGCCGCTTCACATCGAGCTGGTTCAGCTCATAGGGAAGGTTATCCAGCGCCTTTTTGCCTGAGGCTATCTTCACCGGATTGAAGAATTCATAGTAGGAAGGCAGCATGATTTTTCCTCCTTTTGTGTTGACCCTCACAAACCAAAAGGAACTCCCAACAGATAGATGTACAGTCGAATGAGCTGCTTTTGCCAGGGCATGGGAGGGGGCCGCTTCAGAATCAGCCTGCTGATGACCGATGGGAAGAGATGTCCCTGCAGGACGTTCAGGCAGCGGGTGAGGGACATGGCTTTGGGGATGTCGCCGTTGACGAGGAACCGGCTCTCCGCAAACCCCTGGCATGTGCCGCACTGGGCTGTGAAAAGCAGGAAAGCGGACTCGAGGCTCTTGAAAGTGATGACCAAATCGGCCGATTCCGGCTTGGAACCGCGGTATTTCAAGATACCTCTCCACTTCTCCACCGTCATGCGTGGTCCGTTGGGAAAGACTCTCATCATGAAGCTGAAGCCCTCTTCCCAGTCGGCGATCTCTCTTTTTATGTCGGGGTCCAACTTGGAAGCGGAGTGAAAGGACCTGCCCAGAATGAAGAGCACGGTTTTCACGAGAAATGTCTTGAACCGCTTGTGTCCAGGTTCGACAGGTAGATACGTCTTGGTCATCATCAGCCCCCTTGGCAAGTTGAGCCCGGCTCGGGGCCAGAGGTTATCGAGGTGTGACACGAAAGCGAGCAGCGGCCTATAAGGTATATAGCACATATGAGCCACCACAAGAAAGTCATTTCTCAGCAGGCTGTTGCTCAAAAAGAGCAAGGATGGCTATGGAGGGCGAAGGTGATTTTGGCACAGGCTGATTAGAACGCAAGGAAGAGCTTTTCATTGGCCTCGATCAATGGTATAGAACAAATTGAGGCTTTACTGCTGACAGGAGAGGAGGCGAAGGCAAATGAGTTCCGAGAGCCTGTTGAAAGACAAGGTTGTTCTGGTCGTTGATGATGAGCAGGACGTTCTCGATTCCGTTTCGGAGATGCTCGACATGTGCCTGGTTCACAAGGTGAAGGATTACGAGACCGCCCTTCAGCACTTGCTGAGCTACACCTACGACATCGTCATCCTCGACATCATGGGAGTCAATGGGTTTGAGCTCCTCAAGACCGCTGTAAGGAGAGGTTCTCCAGCGGTCATGCTCACCGCTCATGCCCTTTCCCCGGAATCCCTCAAGAAATCGATTCGCCTCGGCGCGGTTTCTTTTCTCCCCAAAGAGGAGCTGATCAACCTGAGGTCTCACCTGGAAGATGTGGTCCTGGGCGGGGGGAAACCTGTATGGGTCAGAGTTTTCGATAAGCTGGGAGCTCTTTTCAACAAACGGTTTGGCCCTGACTGGAGAGAGAAGGACAAGTTCTTCAGGGAATTCGAAGAAGAACTGAAGAAAGACTCAATGGATCAGGGTGCCGCAAAACCAGAACTTTAGCGGGTTGCTGAAAAAGCCCCTGCTCGCAGGCTACTCAAAAACACCCACATGCAAGCAGCGGGCTCGGAGGCTGCGCGCTCCGAGTCATTCATGAAAG
>JAGUZM010000065.1 GCA_020060805.1 Deltaproteobacteria bacterium
ACTGCCAGAGCGTACCCCCTCCACCGAGGTATCATAAAAAGCTGTTTCTTTCATGAATGACTCGGAGCGCGCAGCCTCCGAGCCCGCTGCTTGCATCTGGACGTTTTTGATCAGCCTAGGAGAAATGGTTAGTATCGTCAAAAAGAGCTTCGATTTGGAGATTCAAGGGAAGGCCGAAAAGGTTCCATGACTTTCCCTCCGAAAAGGAGCGCTCAGGAAATCCTTGCCGAGCGAAGAGAGATCTGGAAATCAAAAGCAATCCTGCGAAAGCTCTACCTCGGATGGTGCAAGGCGATCGCAACATCGCTGAGGCCCGGGAAAACCCTCGAGTTGGGAGGTGGGAGCGGAAACCTCAAAGAATTCTTTCCTCATGCCATCAGTACTGATGTGATTTTTTTGCCTTGGCTGGACGCGGTGATGGACGGCCATAGGCTCCCGTTCAAAGACCGGAGCCTGGATAACCTTCTCCTGTTCGATGTTCTGCATCACCTGACCGCTCCAGCCGTTTTTTTTGAGGAGGCAGTGAGGACCCTCAAGAAGAGGGGGAGAGTTGTGATGGTGGAACCCTACATCTCACTGGTCTCCGCCATCGTGTACCGGTTTTTCCATCCTGAAGGCATGAAATGGGGGCAAAAGCCTTTCAGAGCGTCCGGGGATAGAGGGAAAAAGCCATTGGATTCCAATCAGGCTATTCCGACCTTGATATTTGAAAAATACTGCGATGAGTTCAAAAGGCGATACCCGGAGCTGGAGATCAAACGCCGAGAAAGGACAGATTTCCTCATGTATCCGTTAAGCGGTGGGTTTCACCATCCAAGCCTTTGTCCACCATTCTTGTGGAATTTCATCGAGCATGGCGAAAAACTGCTGCGGCCGTGGAGCCGCTTTCTCGCTTTTAGGCTCTTTGTCGTGCTGGAGAGGAATTGACCTGGTCGGGCGACTAGACTGCGAATAAAGGCGCCAATTTGACTGGCTCCAGGAGGCATCACAAATCCAGAAATTCATCGAGCATTTTCCTGAGGATGGTGCGGGAATCCAACGGCTTCGTTAGCGTCCGGATCTCGCTCGGTGACATTTTGGGTTCCTCGATCGATTGCCTGAGCTGACCAAAGGCCTCCCTTATGCCATCTTCAACAAAGGGGCGCCTCAAGACGACCCCGTTTTTTCCTGGAAGGATCAATTCAGCGTACCCGGTCTTGTCGCTCACCAGAGCGGGTAACCCCATGGCTTGCGCCTCTGCGGCGGCGACGCCGAAAGGTTCATAGTGGGACGGCAAAACCGCGGCTTTGCACAGAGAGCCGAATTTCCATCCTTTTTCTTGAGGCCCGAGGAAGTGTACCCTGTCTCCTAAGCGGAGCCGGGAGGCGAGGCGAATGTAGGGTCGAGGATTGTCTTTCCCGACAACCAGGAGATGGTATGATTGCGGCAGGTGGCTCATCCCTCTGATCGCGATATCGAGCCCTTTCCTCGAGAAACCACTCCCCAGAAAAAGGATATACGTATGCTCCCGATTCAAATGATGTCTCTCGGAGAGTTCCTCAGCGACCGCGCTGCGGTCTTGGAAGAAAGTGCCGATCTCTTCCCAGTTCACCCCGTTGTAGATGATTTGCATTTTGTCATAGGGCACGAGGTAGTCTTTGTGAATGTCGTCAGCCACCATTCTTGAGACGCAGTGGATCTTTTTCAATATGGGATTGGTGAACCCCTTTTTCTGCAGGTGCATCGTGTACCTATGGTAAAGGCTGAGGTTTCGATAACTCCGGGATAGGGGCGAGGAAATCTCGTTTTTCGTTCGAAGGAATGTCCGGTGACTGCCCCCGGCAGCGCTCGCATGGGTAAAGCGAGATACAAAATCGATGGCGAAGATTCGGTCAAAAGAATGGGTCGTAAGGTATTTCACGACAGCGTGCTCAAAAAACCAAGCCTGCCACAGACGGTTTCCATAAGGAATCCCGAGGGGAACAATGTGCAGCCTTGGGTGATGGAGAGGCCACTCCTGGTTAGGCCACGTCAGCAGGTGGATGGAAACGTCTGTCTTAAGGAGTTCTTCAAGAATACCGAGGGTGACGATCTCTGCACCGCCGTAAGGTGTATACGAACTTCTCACCACCGCTAATTTTCTGCTGTTGTCTCCTGCCATGATGTCGTGCCACGCGATGAGATCTTTGCGGTTCAAAAGGAGGATACTTCGCACGAAGAAGTAAGTCCAGCCCTTTTATTAGCAGTCGCAGAATTGAATTGACATCGTTTAATAAATCTCCCCTATCCCCTCTTTTCCAAAGAGGGGTTCTTCCGCCCATTGTCAAACGGAGCTCAGGAGGGATTTGCTGAAGGTGTCGTGCCCATTATGGAGCCATTAAGAAGGTGGGTCGGTGCGGAGGGGAGGATCAGGCCGTGGAAGTATCTTTGATCATAACAACCTACAACTGGCCTGAAGGCCTTAAGGTCACCCTGGAGTCTGTCCTCAGGCAGTCGCGAGTCCCGGACGAGGTCATCGTGGCTGATGACGGGTCTAATTCAAGGACGGCGGAAATGGTCTGGAAGGTGCTGAAACCTTCGAGACTGACGTGGCGCCATGCATGGCATCCGGACGAAGGCATCCGCCAGGCGCGGATCAAGAACCTGGGAGTGAGATATTCCACGGGAGGGTATTTGATATTCATCGACCATGATGTGGTCCTCCATCCCCAATTCCTGGAAGATCACCTCTCGAACGCCCGAAAAGGATTTTTCCTGCAGGGCAAGCGCTGTTTCTTGCCGGCTGAATATACCCAGAAACTCCTGAGCCAAGGAATGGGTGATATTCCGACTCCCTATATGAAAGGCTTGGAGAACAGAAAAAATGCATTTCGAATCCCTTGGCTCGGGAAAGTGGTCTCCATGCCGAGGAAATTCCAGAAGACCTTAAGGGGGTGCAACCTCTCCATGCACAGGGAGGATTTCATGAGAGTCGACGGGTATGACGAAACCTTTGACCAGCTGTGGGGCCGGGAGGATTCGGATATCTGTTACCGAATGTTCCACTCCGGCATGAGAGTCAAGAATCTCTGGTTTTCTGCCATGCAGTACCATCTTGATCACAAGGTGACCAAGAGAACGGGAGAAGACCGGTTGGATCTTGAGCTGCGCAAAATCATCCAGGAAAAGCGTAAAAGGGCAGTGAAGGGGTTCTCCCAGCTTTCAGGGGAAGGGAAAGTCATCGCATGCTCATAAGCGGATAAACATGAAAGTCCTGGTATGCGGGCATGAACATTTCGGGTACGTGAAGTCCATCGCAAGGGGTTTCCAGCAATTGGATCACGTGGAAAGCGATGCCTTTACCCACCCCTATGCGCCGGTCAGGAAGATGAGAACGGGCTCCTTTCTGAAACGACTCTGGCATGGGATGGAGACGAAGAGGATAAACCGGAGCATCCTGGAAAGGGTATCAGCTGGTGAATACGACCTGGTCCTTTGCATCGAGGGGGCGACCATGCTATCTGAGACGGTGTCGAAGATCCGAAGGAGATCAAAAATCGCCCTTTGGTGCCTGGATTCTCTAAGAACCCTCAACCTGGACCTGGAGAGCCTGAGGGCATTCACGAAAGTTTTCTTTTTTGAGCCCACGGACCTGAAGGTTTTCCCGGAGGGGGCTTACTTGCCCATCGGGTTTGACCAAACGATTTATCAAAGATTGAACCCGCGAAAATTCACCCACGACTTGATCTGGGTCGGGTCTCCCCACAAGGATCGCCTGCCCAAACTGGATCGAATCGCGCGGTTTGCGAAAGAGCGGGGAAGGGAGTTCAGCATCTACAGCCGCTTTTACTCCAGGAAAGAGCAGAGGAAAGAGTTGGAGAGCCGGTACCCCTATATTCTTGGTGCGATACGAAGAAATGAGAGGATCTCTCCTACCGAGGCGAACCTTCTCTACGGCAGTTCGAGGATAGGGATCAACTTGCATCTGGATGATCCGGAGCACCAAGGGATTAACCCGAGGACCCTCGAAGTCCCGGGGGCGGGCTGCTTTCTGCTGACCGACTACAGAAGGGAGATGGGGAAAATATTCGACATGGAGAGAGAGGTGGCCGTCTTTCACGACATGGATGAATTCGAAATTAAAGTCGAGTTCTACCTGGAGCACGAAAAGGAGAGGGAAGAGATCGCGGATTTGGGTCATCGAAAGGTGCACAGAGAGCATACCTTTGCCGCCCGGTGTGGGGAAATGCTGGATGTTATCGCCGGAGGGTAGTGGATAGGGCGAAAAGCAGATGGATACAGGAACCTAAGTCCAGCTTTTCACAATTACGGTCGCAAACCTAGGTCCACCACGGAGCCACGGAGACCGCAGAGAAAAGATCTTACGAGGATTATTTTCGTCTATCGGTACCTCCCGATAGACGAAAAAGTGTATCCCCCTCAGTGTCCTCTGTGCCTCGGTGGTGAATACGTGAGCGTATTTGCGAAACCTTGTACTAAGCCTCATTCGAAGGCGCATGGAATCGAAACAAAACGATTTTGCCCGTATCGCGGTGATGCATGGTTCCGAGGGACTCAAAGTGGCGAGAATTCACAGCCTTCATGAAATCAAAGGCCTGGGCAGGCCAACGTTTTTCCTCCCAGACAAAGTATGGGATGCCTCTGGAAGAGAGGTTCCGGACGAATTCATCGTAATCTTTCCCGATGATTTCCCTAAAATCCGTGAAGGGCTCCGGGCAGGGGGCACCGGGGAGGTGCAGATTCGCATAGAAGGAAACCCATCGGATACCGTGTGGAGATGCGAGAATGTTGATCGGCGTCATGCTGCTTTCCCGTCTCGCGATGGACTCACCAAGTTCCCTGAAGACGAGCTTGTCGGTTTCTCTCGGCCTGAGGTTCTTACCCAGGCCGAAAAGCAGGAGGAAACAGAACATGGCGGCAGCGGTCGTGCGAATGTTCAGCTTGAAACGAGCCGCCAGAAAGCGGATCGCCTTCTCTACCCCTGCGGTGACAATAACCAACCCGGGAAGGATGATGAGGTACATGAACCGGGCGGTCCCGAACCAGCTCTGCAGCGTGTGGAGGTACAAGAGAGCGAAAGCCATAAGAATGACCAGGGCAAGGTAGAGGCTTCGCGTGTCATTCCTGAGCCTTGTCGGCAAGCCCTTAAGGCCGATCAAGAAGAAGAGAAAAAAGGGATAGAAAAAGGCCTCGACGACGTGCACCAAAACCGTGGCAAGAGCAACCACCCACACGAAGTGGCGGGCTTGTTCGAGAAACAGTTTGAGGTATTCGATGTCTGTCCGTGAAATAAGAGATTGAAGATCGTTTCTCAGAGAGCCGTAGATGGTGAGGGGGTCCGAGGCTTTGCTCAGCATTTCCGGCACCCTGTAGAGGTGAGAGAGGGAGATGCCGAGCCATTGAGCCCCGAGGGCTGTGGCCAGGATGACGGCGGCGAAGGGAATGATGTAAGAAAGAAGGCTCCTCAGTCTTTTTCCTTTTCTCCAAAGAAGGAGGAATAAGCAGGATACCCCGAAGAGGAGGAACACTTCAGGCCTAGCCCATGCGGCGATCAGGTAGCTGAGAGCGCTCAATGCGGCATGAGTTGCTTTCTTGGTATCCAGGTGAAGGACGAAAAGATACAGCCCCAGAAGAGCGAAAAACCAAGCGAAGGGTTCTTTGATGACATCGGCCGTCCCCGCGATAAAGGTGGGCGTCAGAGCAAAAATGAGTGTTCCGCAGATGCTCACGGGAAACGTGAAAAACCTTTTCAAAAGCAGGTAAGCCGGCACGATCGCCAGGGTGCTCAGCAGGAGTGAGACACCTCTTGCCGCATTGACCCAGTCATGGAACAAGGGATAGGCCGCTGCGATGAGAGGGGGATACGCAGAAACGTACCCCAAGGAACAAGTGGTCAGCTGATCCCAGGCCCCATAGTATATGGCCCTTGCCTGATGGATATAGAGGGTGCCATCGGGATTGATGACAGAGGTGTAGACGCAAGCGTAGAGACGAATGAAAAAGCCGAGAAAGAAAACGCCCATGATGGCGAATGATCTGAGAAGGGTGGATTCCGAGGGTGACGGGTACGCATCACGAGTTGATGACCAGGGGGAGTTCATCGACAGTACTCACCGGCAGGTTGCTGAAAAACGCTCATCATGAGAGAAAAGGTTCCAAGAAAGTGTATTGTAATCTACCTACGGAAGCGGAAGAAATCAAGAAACTTATTGTGACCCCTGCGTTCGTTCGGGTGGTTCCAAAGGCCCCTCGCCTGTCAATCCTGCGAATAAATCGATCAATGAATGTTGGCCTGATCGTGGGTAACACGTCGTGGTTCGTGTGAAAAAACTCACCCTATATAAATACATTCTAAATGAGATCTGGCCGACCTTTATGGCAAGCCTCATCGTGTTCATATTCATCGTCCTTGCAGCGACGATGCTCAATCTCTCCGAGTGGATCGTGAACCACGGTGTGCCCCCCCTATCCATCGCGAAAATCATTTTGTGTCTTTTGCCAGGCCTGCTCCTTTTTGCCCTACCGGCATCGACCCTGATAGCTGTTTTCGTCGCTTTTCTCCGCCTGTCTGTGGACAATGAGATTCAGGCCATAAAGACATCGGGCATCGGTCTCTATCAGCTTCTCCCGCCGGTCATTCTCTTTTCCGGGGTCACGTTCTTTGTAAGCTGTTCGATAAGTTTCATTGCCGCTCCCCTGGGGAACAGGTCTTTCAAAAACCTGGTTTTCCAGACGGCGTACTCAAAAGCGGATATGGGCATCAAGGAAGGGGTCTTTTGTGAACCGTTCCAAGGGGTCACTTTCTACGTGAACAGCTTCTCCGTACGAGATCGGACCATGAGTGACATTTTCTTGGTAGATACAAGGGACCCATCCGTGACGAATTCCATTGTCGCAAAGGAAGGAAAAATCTTCGCCAATCCAAAGTCCAGAATCATCCAGGTCCAATTTCAGGACGGCATTGTTTTCGCCACGGACAAGAATTTGGACGCAGCCCGGACCATAAAGTTCAGCACCTACGATCTGAGCGTTGACACAGACGACCTGATGCCGGCGATATCTTCAAGAACCCTCGACCCAAACGAAATGTTTATTCAGGACCTGATTTCAAAGCTTAGAACAACGCCGAGGAGCGAAATGAGATACAATGAGATGGTCATGGAGTTGATGGAGAAGTTTTCCATACCCTTGGCGGTGTTCTTGATGGGAATGATCGGGGCTCCCCTTGGAGCACAGATCAGAGCGGGCGGCCGCTTTCTCGGCATCGTGATCAGCCTTTTGATTTTCCTGATCTACTACCTGTTCCTGGCTGGCATGAGAAGCCTCGGGGAAAGTGGAACCCTGCCCCCGTATGTCGGTGCCTGGCTTCCTGTCCTCTTCCTGCTTGCATCAGGCCTTTTTCTCATGAAAAGGGCGGAAGAGGAGCGGTCCCTCGATGTCCTCGGCAGGATTCTGAGAGTCCAGGACAAGTGAGATAATGAAGGTTCTTAGCCGATATGTTTTAAAGGAGTTTTTCAAGCTCTTTCTCCTGTGCGAGGCTGTTTTCATTTTCCTCTACCTGGTCATCGATTTCATGGAAAAGGTAGACAACGTGATCGAAGCCCAGGCCTCGAAAAGCAGCATGTTGCTCCACTTCCTCTACGAGATTCCTTTTGTTCTGAGCAACATGATCCCCCCAGCCACCCTGATCGCGGTGGTGATACTGTTCTCGAACATGAAGAAAAGGAATGAAATCACAGCCCTCAAAGCGAATGGCCTCAATCTTTTCAGCCTCTCGAAAATCATCATAACCGCTTCCATTCTTATCGGCTGTTTCGTATTCGTTTTTTCGGAAACGGTCGTCCCCTATGCCACCTCAAAAAGCAACCGAATCTGGAATGTGGACGTGGAAAAACAGGACCCGGGCCTGTTTTACGGAAGATATGAGATCTGGTACAAGGGATCCGGGTCGATTTACTGGATCAAGCACTTCGACAGCAAGAAAAAGCTCATCGAGGGCTTGAGTTTCTTTTTTTTCGATAAAGACTTCCGCCTTGTTAAACGGATCGACGGCCGGACGGCAAAGTGGGAAGAGGGGGTTTGGATGATTGAAAACGGCATCATCCAGGAACTGAACGAGGGAGGGGATTTCGAGTTGAAACGATTCTCGAGGCTGGATTTGCCCTTACCCGAAGGCCCTGAAACTTTCATGAGAGGAACGAGAAAGCCGGAGGAGATGAATTACTGGGAATTGAAGCGCTAC
>JAGUZM010000117.1 GCA_020060805.1 Deltaproteobacteria bacterium
TGTTCACGAACGCCGTGATGGGTAGATCGAAGATTGTGATCATGGAAACATTCGAGCCCCTTGAAGCCCTGAGGCTACAGGAAGCGGAAAAGGTCTCCGTTCTTTACGGCGTCCCGACGATGTTCACGCTCATGCTGAACCACCCAGAGTTTGGGAAATTCGATCTTTCCTCCAATCGAACCGGGTACATGTCCGGTGCCTCTTGCCCGGTGGAACTGGTGCGCGCGGTCATGGAGAGAATGCACTGCAATATCAGTGCCGCCTACGGGATGAGTGAAGCCTGCTGCATCACGATCACCAATTATGAGGATGACGAGTACGTCAAATCAGAGACCGCGGGACGGCCCATTCGCGGCCTTGAGTTGAGAATCGTGGATGACAACAGGAACGGGGTGGATGCCGAGAAGGTCGGTGAAATCGCGATCAGAGGGGAGAATCTTTTTGTCGGTTACTATAAACAGGAAGCGATCACGAAGGGTTCATTCGACTCTGATGGGTTTTTTTACACGGGAGATCTGGGCAAGCTTGACCAAAACGGCCGGTTGATCGTGATGGGACGCAAGAAGGAGATGATCATTCGCGGGGGATTCAACGTTTATCCTGCGGAGGTGGAAGAGCAAATCGCCCTTATCAAAGGCGTCCAGCACGTTGCTGTGCTCGGCGTACCGGATAGAACCCTGGGTGAGCGGGTTTGCGCCTGCGTCGTTCCTGTGCCCGGTGCGAAGGTGACTGCGGAAAAAATCACCCGGTTCTGCAAGGAAAAT
Organism: Deltaproteobacteria bacterium; assembly: GCA_020060805.1. GTDB lineage: Bacteria > Desulfobacterota > DSM-4660 > Desulfatiglandales > HGW-15 > JAHECH01. Next base: position 765 of record JAGUZM010000117.1, read on the forward strand.
TTGGCCAATTACAAAGTTCCCGACATCGTAGAGATCATGAAGGTTTTCCCGATGACCACCACGGAAAAGATCCAGAGATTCAGGATCAAGGAGATGATGGATGAAAAGTATGGCCGATAAAGGCAACGCGCTTGGGCCGATGTTTGATCTTTCGGGCAAGGTGGGCATCGTCACGGGGGGAAGCTCCGGGATCGGCCTTTCCCTGGCCAAGGTTCTCGCGCAATCGGGAGTCAAGATAGCGATAGTGAACAGAACGGCTGGTACCGGTGAAAAGGCGGCGGCGGAAATACGAAAAGAAGGGGGTATCGCCGCATCCTTCCCAGCGGACGTGACAAAGAAGGATGATGTGGCAGCTGTGGTCGATGCCATTGAAGGTGAAATGGGAGCAGTGGATATCTTGGTCAATTCTGCGGGAATCAATATCCGCAAGAAGACGGTCGAATTCACCCTGAGTGAGTGGCAGCAGATCCTCGACACGAACCTGACCGGGGTGTTCCTGGCGTGTCAGGCCGTGGGGCGAAGGATGATAGCTCGGGGTAAAGGGAGAATCGTCAACATCGCCTCCGTCGGTTCGGCCATCGGACTGGTTGACCGGGCCCCCTACTGTTCGAGCAAAGGAGGGGTGAGCCAGCTCACCAAGGTCCTAGCCATCGAGTGGGCACCCTATGGGATAACGGTCAATGCCATTGGGCCGGGCTATATGAATACGCCCCTGATCGCCAATCTGATGAAACAGCCCGGCTTCCAGGATATGGTAAAGAGTCAGGTACCCCTGGGCCGTGTCGGCGAAACCGAGGACCTTCACGGTGTGATCCTTGTGCTCTGCTCCAAAGCCGGGGCGTATATGACCGGACAAACCATCTATATCGATGGGGGGTGGTCGATCTGGTGAGGCGGCTCAAATCCTTGGCAATAAATCGATCCCCGAAAAATCATTGACGCGGTCTCGGAGGCCTACGTCATAGCCACTCGGATTTGAGGAAAGGCGGGGGGTATCAAACCAGATCTCTTCTGGGCCAGAGTATGTCATTCTTTTTTATATCGACGATGCCCCGGTAATTGATCCTGACCTCGGGCAGAAAGTCATTGGGAAGGAACACGAGGGTGTAAAGTGGATCATGGTAAGGGTATCCCTTTCCGGCAAGCAGCAACTGGAACGCCTCCTCTTTCTCGGCAATCTCCTGGAGGCTGCAGTCTGACATGATTCCGCCGATGGGCAGAGGCAATTCGTAACAGAGCCTGCCTTTCTCAAAAACGACGATGCCTCCTTTTGTTTCAAGGACTCTGTTTGCCGCCGCGCTCATCGCTTCCGGGTTGTTTCCAATAACCAATATTTGTGCCGCCGTGTTGTACGAGGAGGCAAGACCCTCGATTCCATTGGCAAAACCAACGAGTAGCCCCACGGTTATCCAGGTACCCTCCCTGCTCACGACGGCGACAATGGAAAAACGAGATGGGTCGAAATCCAGAAGCCCATGTCGAGAAGTGATATCCGTCCAGCGAATTCGGGTGATCGCAGGATTTATGAGTTCGATCACAGGAAAACGGACCGAGGCCTGATGGCTGGGGATTGTGAAAAGATCCTTTTTTGCTACCCAGTTGCGTTTGCAAAAGGAAGCCTTGGGAAAATATCTCTCCCATTCCACTCCGGGGAATGGTTCAACGAGGCTGCCCTGCTCTGAGACGATTCTGCCCCTGGATATTACGGTTTCGGGGGTGGGATTGCGGATACCCTCCAGGATCACCATGTCCGCATCTCTTCCCGGGGCAATTCCGCCAATCTTATGGTCAAGCCCGAAATAGACCGCCGGATTAATCGTGACCATCTGATAGGCGGAGACCGGGTCCATCCCCTCTTCGAGAGCGATCCTGATCAGGTGATCCGTGATACCGTGGGCTTGATAGAATGCGGGCATGGAGCCGTCTGTCGTCAACATGAGCCGATTGGTGAGGACACGGTTTTCAGCAACCGTCTTAAGAAGAAGACTCAGATCTTGCCTCAGGGAACTCTCCCGCAACATCACGTAAAAGCCCAACCTCAGCCTGTCAAGAACATCCTGGCCATTGATGCTTTCATGGCAGGAGTCCACCCCCGCCATGGCGATCCGATTCAGTTTGTCGTACTTAGCCCCTGCCGTGTGACCATCCACTCTTTTCTTCAGTCCTTTGGTCAGGGCGATCAACTCTGCCATTGAGGCGTTCCCGTTGATCAATTCAGGCCACCGGGTAATCTCGCCGAGGGACTGGACCTGGGGGTTCATGAGGACTCTTCTCAGATTCCTGGCCGAGAAAAGATCGTTTTCCTCTACCATAGGGGTCTGCGGCGTCGCTCTGCAGGACCAATAGTATTTTATGGGCATTTTGGAGAGAGCATCCATGAACCCTTCAAGACCCTCCGGGCCCATCAGCATATAAAAGATGAGGTTGTCACAAAAGACAGTCGTCGTCCCCCGCTTGCAAGCCTCTTCGCCGACGGACAGGGGATTGTAAATATCCCAGGGATGAAAATGGGGCTCAATGTAACCAGGGACAACCGTTTTTTTCCCGAGCCTTAGAACCCTCGTGCCCTTTCCGACCTCATGCTCCAAAGGGCCGACATAGACGATCTTTCCATTCTTGACCGCAATATTGGCTTGCAGGAATTCCCCTGAATAAACGTTTAGAACGTTTCCGCCTTTGAGAAAAAGGTCAGGCCCTTCGGCATGCTCGGCCGAGGAAGTTTTTTTCGAAAGGGATGGGTTCATGTTGTCTTGACTGATCAGGTCGCTTTCCCTAGCCGATCGTTGTTTATTCCTTGGTGATTCTTTCCGGGTGGCAGTAACAGTTGAACTGGCCGGCGCGGACAAAGCCTACGACGGTGATTCCGCCGCGTTCCCCGATTTCAACCCCTGCCGCCGTGGCAGCGGAAACAGAAGCGATCAGCGGAATTCCGACAATGAGTGGCTTGAGGACCATATCCGCCGGAAGACGGCCGGATACCGCCAGCCAGGATCTCGAGAAATCGACCGCCCTCTTCATACCGCCGCCGATGACCTTATCCACCGCATTATGCCTGCCGATGTCCTCCGCTCCGACAATAGGAGTGCCCTTTTCCGTGAAGAGGATAGCGCAATGGGTGCCGCCGGTTTTTTTGTATAGCGGCATGTCGGATAACTTCTTGAAGCCGGAGACCAACACCTTGGCGGATACGGAGAAGCGCTGGGGAGGAATCTTCCCGTCGGGCCGGAAAAAGACGTTGTTGTCTACGTTTCTGCTACCCGTGGATTCGAGGAGGCGAAGTTCGGGAGTTTTCCCTCTGAGGCGGGCCGTTCGTGTCACGGAAGCCGTGTTCTCGGAGAGATCCACTGAAGCGATGTCCTCCAGGTTATCGATGAGCCCGCGGGTCCTCAGGAAGCCGATGACGAATTCCTCTACTTGAAACGGGGTACACACGGCATGGATGAAGTCTTGGCCGTCGAGGCGGATGAGAAGGCGGGATTCACCGATGAGCTGGTCATCCAGTCTTTCCACCTTTCCTGAGTCGAAAAAGCGATGGATCCTCTTTTTGGAGAAAAAATCAGCCATGAACATGCCGCTACAGGGCTCTCATCCATTCGGGTCGAAGGCCGACGTCTCCTTGAAGGGCGCGGTCGATGAGTTTGAGGGCATCCTGTTTTCCGTTGGGCAACCTCGCTTTGACAGGGAGGTAGTTCGACGCGTGATTGGAATAGAAAAGCCCCCGGCTCAAATCGGTGTTGGCGATCATCTCCTTCAATTCGAGAAGTAGCCCTCTCTGATCCGGCAGCTGGAAGGAGCCCCTTTCAAACTCCTCGTACAGGGGGGTGCCGGGAATGAGCATGACCGTGAGGGCACCGATAAAATCCGGGTCCATGGCGCTCAGGAGTTGCCCGGTCGCTTTGGCGTGTTTTAAGGACCCCTCTTTCCCAGCGATTCCCAGGAGCACGGTCACCGATAGCTTGATGCCCGCCTCTTTGGCCTTTCTTCCCATGGCAATACACGTCTCAGCATCAGAGCCCTTGGTGATTTTCTTCCGCAGTTCATCATCCCCTGTCTCGACGCCGTAGTAGAGGATACCCAGGCCGTTCTTTCGCAACTCGACTAATTCCTCCAGGGTCTTCATCTTGAGGCTCTTGGTGTTGGCGTAGGCGCCGACCCGCTTGACCCAGGGGAGATGCTCTTTGATCCGGTCAAGGATCCACATCAGCCTTTTCTGAGGGATGATCAGGGCGTCTCCGTCCATCAGGAAAACCTTGTCCTGGCGCTTCATGTATTTTGACGCAAAGAGGATGTCGCTCAGGATGATCCTGTCGTCCTTGATGGTGAACCGCTTGTCCTTGTAGGTCCCGCAAAAACTGCACTTGTTGTGAGAACACCCCAGGGTCACCTGAAGGAGGATGCTGTAAGCTTCACTCGGCGGCCGGATGCACATCCCCTCATAATGCATTCCCTCTTCGTCAAAATCGTGATCCATGAAAAGTCAATCTCCCAGCTTTTTCAATATATTAAGAATTATAACCGCCACCGGGCAAAAGTCAACGGAAGGTCAAAGGGCTTTCTTCATCGCCTCAGCCCGCACTTCCACGACCACGTGACCCCATCCGCCGCAGGCTGAGCCCACGTCAAAGCAGCCGGCCCGGTTAAACATGACCTCATTCGGATCCCTCCCGTTCATGAGGTTTTCGAAAAAGGCATTGATCAGGACGGTCAGGTTGGGCATTAAGAAGGCGCAAACCCTGTCCGGGGCCTCACGGCAAAGGAGGTTTCCAGAGGAATCGAACAGGAGCTTCTGCCCCTTCACATGACCCGAATGGCACCCCTCTGACTCCACCACCTCGGCGATGAGGCGATATTTGGACCCCTCCAGGGCGTTTTGAAACAGGCGGTGGAATTTCGGGTTTCTTTTGATGGGCTCGAATTTCCGGTCGTCGAGGCCGAGCCGCTTCTGAATGATCTTCACGAGTTGGTCTTTATCCACGTCTTCCCTCCTTTTCCGCAGCGGGAACGCAAAGGAAGAGCATCTCCGCTCACCGAAGGATCTGGCGCACCGAGGCCGGACATCCGGTATGAATTACCCTTGAATAACAAACCCTGATGGTTTAAATAGTATATTTTTGGGCCAAGGGCAAAGGAATCAGGAAAAAAATAGACCTTTAGGTGGAGGAATCGATGCCGCAGATGAGTGAAGGCGTTTACTTCATACCTGGACAGGACGAATTCATTCCCGACTCTCATGTCTACGTGATCGGAGAACCCTCTTCCCACGACCTCTCGCTGGTGGATGCAGGGTTGATGGGAAAGGGAGATTACAAAATCCGGACCCTGGAAAGTCTTGGGATCGATGTCGGGGACATCAAGAGAATCATCATGACCCACACCCATCTCGACCATATCGGGTGCCTCAAGGAGATCCAGGAGCATATCCCTCACGCAGAGCTGTGGGTCCACGCAAGGGAAGGAGAACCGCTTGAAAAAGGCGACGAAAGGACCGTCTACGGCATGGAGATGTTTCGCAGCATGTGCCAGGGACAATATGGTTTGAAACCCGGAGACTTCCGGTTCAAAGTGGACAAA
>JAGUZM010000183.1 GCA_020060805.1 Deltaproteobacteria bacterium
AGCCGTTCTTCTCCACCAAGGCGAACAGAGGAGGAACGGGTTTGGGTCTTTCCATAACCTCCGGGCTTGTCCGGGACCTGGGGGGGCAGATCAGCGTCGAGAGCGAGGTGGGCAAGGGAACGACCTTTACAGTCGAATTACCCTTCAAGGGGCAAAAAAAGGGGAGCAAATGAGCAAGATCCACGTTTTACTCGTTGACGATGAGGAGGAACTTGTCTCCACATTGGCGGAGAGGCTTTCCCTGAGGGGGATTGAAGCAGACTGGGTGACCAGCGCCGAAGAAGCGCTGGAGCGGGTGGAAAAGCAAGCTTTCGACGTTGCCGTGCTGGATGTGAAAATCCCGAGGGTCAGCGGGATCAAGTTGAAAACCCGGATGGAGAAAGTACGGCCGGGGATGAAGTTCATCTTCCTGACCGGCCACGGATCTGAAGATGATTTTAGGGTCGGCGCCGCCGAAGCAGGGGCAGCGTATTATTTGGTGAAGCCCGTCAACATTGAAGCCTTGATCAGGAGGATGAAAGAAGCGCTGGGCGAAGATGGAGGGGCAGGATGAGCTCGAACTGGGATATCCTTGGCCAGGGGGGACTTCAGTTTTTCGGGAAGATGTCCGCTTCTATTTCCCATGAGATCAAGAACGCTCTGGCGATCATGAATGAAAGCGCGGGGCTTTTGGAGGATCTGAGTCTTAGGGCGGAGAAGGGCATCCCTGTTGAACCGGAGCGGCTGAAGAAACAGGCGGGAAACATCCTGAAACAGATCCGCCGGGCTGACGGGATCCTACGGGACATGAACAAGTTCGCCCACAGCGTCGATGAGCCGATGAAGGAGACCGACATCGGCGAGATGGTCGTATTGATGGCTGCCCTCTGCGGTCGTTTTGCCGTGATGAAAGGAGTAGCCCTGGAGACGCAGTCATCCGCCGGACCGGTCATCATCCATACGAGCCCCTTCTTACTCGAAAACCCCCTCTGGCTGTGCCTTGATTTCTGCATGGATAACGCCGGGCCGGGAAAGACCGTCAAGGTGGCGGCCGGAAAAACAGGCGGGGTGGCTGAAATCCGTTTCTCCCGCCTCGAGGGCCTGGCTGATGGGGCAGATCGGACGTTTTCCGGGGGATATGTGACGGCGCTCCTTTCGGCGTTAGGGGCTGAGGTTGGGGTGAGGGTTGAGAGAAAAGAGATTTCGATCACTTTCAGCGGCAACATGACTTAACCGAAGGTCGGGCCCACACAAGAAGACGAAACACAAAAGAAGCTTATTTCATGGAGGAAAGGATGAGTGAAAAGGTATTACTCGTTGACGACGAGCAGGACTTCCTGGACACCCTCGGCGAGCGCATGAAGGATCGGGGCATGAACGTTTCGAGCACGACATCGGCAGAAGAGGCTCTCAGAAAAGTAGATACGGAATCCTATGACGCCATCGTGCTTGATCTCATGATGCCGGACATGGACGGCCTTCAGCTTCTCAAAGCGATCAAGAAGAAGAAACCCGAACTTCAAGTGATCCTTCTCACCGGTCATGCAAGGGTAGACAAGGGGATCGAGGCGATGAAACTGGGTGCCGTGGATTTTCTGGAGAAACCGGCGGACCTGAAACTGCTGACGGAAAAGATCAAGGAAGCCAGGGCTCAGAAAATGGTGATCGTGGAAAAGCAGGTCGAGGATAAGGTGAAAGAGATCATCCGGGTGAAAGGCTGGTAAAGTAGGGGTGTTGCCGTGAGGTCAGGAAAGAGGCGGGGGACGGAAGGGGAGGTGAAAATCACCACCTGCTCCTACGACTGCGGCGGCCGCTGTGTCCTGAGGGTTCATGTCTCGAGCGGGGTGATCGAGAGGATAAGCACGGATGACAGCCCGGGGCCCGGGTTGAAGGCCTGCTCTCGAGGGCTTTCACAGAAGGACGTGGTTTATGCCCCTGACCGGCTCAGGCAACCCCTGCGGAGAACCGGCAGGCGGGGAGAGGGTGAATTCCAGGCCATTTCGTGGGAAGAAGCGCTTGACCTGGTCGCCTCGCAGCTCACGAGGGTCAAGGAGAGGTACGGGCCTCATTCGATTTTCCTGATGGATTACTACGGCTCGTTAAGCCCCTTGCACGGGACCCTCAAGAGCGGGCGCCGTTTTTTCAGCTTCTTCGGCGGCTGTACGACAAACTGGGGGAATACCTCCCTCGAAGCAGCCCAGTTCTCGTCCCTGGCGACCTTTGGGACCATCTTCACGGGGACCACCCGCGATAACCTGCCCCATGCCAAGCTCATTATCATATGGGGTTGGAACCCGGCGATCACCCGGTTTGGACCAGACACGGTGCCCTACCTGAACCAGGCCAAAAAAGGGGGCACCCGGATCATCTCCGTTGACCCTCGAAGAAGCCCCACGACGGAAGCCTTTGCTTCCCAGTGGGTTCCGATAAGGCCGGGAACCGACGCGGCCCTGCTGATCGCCATGGCGCAGGTCATGATTGCCGAGGGCCTATGGGATGAACGATTCATCGGTACCTACACGGTCGGATTTGAGCGATTCAGGGATTATGTGCTTGGCCAAGAGGACGGGATAGCGAAAACACCGGCCTGGGCTGAAGGGATAACCGCGGTGCCGGCGGTGACAACGAGAGAACTTGCAAGAGCCTACGCTACAGTGAAGCCTGCCATCCTCTGGGCGAGTTGGGCGCCGGGGCGAACCGCTTTCGGGGAGCAATACCACCGTGCCGCCTCTGCCCTGGCGGCGATGACAGGGAACATCGGTATCCAGGGCGGGTATGCGGCAGGGGGGACCGGAAAGATTCCTCTGGGGATTTTCCCGAAATCTTTTCCCGTGGGGGAAACCGATTTTCCATCCGTCCACGTCACCAAAGTGTTCGACGCCCTGCTCCTGGGCAAGTCCGGCGGGTTTCCGAGCGACACCGCCCTTCTGTATATCGTCGGTTCCAATTTCCTGAACCAATTCGCGAACACCAACAAGGGGGCAAAAGCGATGATGAAGCCCGAGTTCATCGTCGCCCACGAGCTTTTTCTGACTCCCACGGCCAGGTATGCGGATGTCGTTTTGCCCGTGACCCATTTTCTCGAACAGCAAGACCTGGGGCAACCCTGGACTGGGGGGCCTTATTTCATCCATGCGAGCCAGGTGATCCAGCCGTTGCCGGGTGTCCGATCCGATACCGCCGTCTTTGCGGACCTGGCATCGCGCCTCGGGATTGAGGGTTACAATGCCCGATCCGACGAGGCATGGGTCAGAGATTTCGTGGACGCAACAGAAGAGCTGCCGCCGTTCGAGGAATTCAAGGGCAAAGGGGTTCACCGGATGGACCTGGATGGCCCCTGGATCGCCTTTCGCGAGGAAATAAAGGACCCGGAGAACCACCGGTTTCCCACGCCCTCCGGAAAGATCGAGATCTACAGTCAAGAACTCGCAGCGATGAAAAACCCTCTGGTCCCGCCGATCCCCAAGTACCTCGAGGCCTGGGAAGGCTGGGCCGATCCTCTGAGGGCAAGGTACCCCCTGCAACTCATCACGCCCCATTCTCGGTCCCGTGTGAACTCCGCGTTGGACAACATCCCTCGGCTGAAGGCCCTGGCTGAAGACAGGCTTTGGATCAACCCTGCTGATGCCGGGGCGAGAGGGATTCGAAACGGCGACAGGGTCAGGGTGTTCAACGACCGTGGATGCCTGATCGCCGTCGCAAAAGTCACCGATGGGATCATCCAGGGGGCGGTCAGTCTCGATCAGGGCGCATGGTTCCGGCCGGACGCACAAGGGGTTGACCAGGGAGGGTGCGTCAACGTCCTGACAAGGGACGAGATGTCACCGGCCGGTGCGTTTGCCTGCAACACCTGTCTTGTCGAGGTGGGGCCGCTGGAAGAGACACCAACCGAAGAAAAACCCATACGTCCTCTTGCACCTTAACCATTTCTCCTGAATAGCGGCCGGGGAAGCCCATCCCAACCAAACCCTGCAAAGACGGGGGACCGAGCGGCGACAGGGGCTTCGGTCCCGTTTTTTGTTGACAGGGGAGGTTGAGGCCGTATAATGAAAGCGCTTTCATTCTTGCGTATCAATTTTGAAGTGAGATCCAGAAAAAGTTTTTGCCGGCTGGTGGAGCGGGAAAAGAGGTCTTCCTGATCTCTTCATTTTCAAAAAGAGGGCTATGGGGGCCCTCTAAGGCGAAAACACCTAAAAAGGAGGTTCCTTATGCCAAAGCTTACACGAAGGGAGTTTCTGGGAGTCACGGCTAAGATCGGTGGCGGCTTGTTGATCGCCCAACACGCAGCACCCGCATTCTTACGGCACGCCTCGGCGCAGGAGAAGCAGCACGCAGCTTATCTCAAAGCGAAAATAAACTGGCGCCAGGTGGAGGGGGAACGGATCAAGGTGATGGTGACACCTGCGCACTACTTCAACAAGTTCAGAGCCGTATCCCCCCAGTTCACGGAGTTGACAGGAATCACCGTGGACTTTGATATCATCCCCCCTCGGGAGATGAGGGAGAAAGCCCTCCTCGACCTGGGCGCAAAAACAGGGAACTACGTGACCCACACGTCGGATCCGATGTTTTTGTCCCTGTACGAGGCGAACAAGTGGGTGGATCCCCTGGATGACTACCTGAATGACCCGAAGCTGACGGACAAGGCCTGGTTCGACGTGGATGACATCATCCCTCTATGGAGGGCTGCCGATTCGGTCAAAGGGAAACTCTACGGCATGCCTACCGAGGGAGAGGCGACCATCCATATCTACAGGAAAGACATCTATGATCAGATCGGTGCGAAGCCTCCCCAGACCCTGGAAGAATTCAAAGAGATCGCGAAGAAGGCCCACAAGATCGACGGCAAAATCGCGGGCGCGGCAGTGCGTGGTTTCAGGGGTGCCGGACAGAACATGTACATCTGGCCCTCTCTGTTCCTCGCTTGGGGAGGAAAGTGGTTTGACGACAAAGGCAAACCCCAGGTCAACAGCGAGGCGGGGGTCAAGTCCCTCGAATTCTACTGTGACCTGTTGCAGAACTATTCCGCTCCCGGCGTGGAGAACTGGAACTGGCCTGAGATCATGGAGGCTTTCGCGGGGGGCAACGTGGTTCAGTACATCGATGCCAACTCCACGGCATCGGTCATCGAGGACCCGAACAAATCCAAGGTTGCCGGAAAGATCGGGTACCAGCGGTGGCCGAAAGGCCCATCGGGCAGGCGGGTGACGAGCATCTGGAACTGGGCGATGCCGATCAACGCAGCCCTTCCTCAGAAGAAGAAGGTTGCCACGTGGCTTTACATCCAATGGCTCGCTTCGCGGCCCACGCAGTTCAGCTCCGCGATCATCAAAGAGAGTGAAGGTGCGGTGGTGCGCACCGGCGTGAACCGGATTTCCATCTGGAGCGACCCGGAGTACAGAAAAGTCATTTCCTTCACGCCCGATTACGCCGACGTGGTGCTCACGTCCATGAAAGAGGATACGGACGCAGACTGGAGGCCGAGAGTCCCCGAGTGGCCGAAGATAGGGGAGGTCATGGCTGTGGCGATCCAATCGGCGCTGGTCAAGCAGACGACGCC
>JAGUZM010000513.1 GCA_020060805.1 Deltaproteobacteria bacterium
CAAGATTGCCCTCTCCATGGAACTCAGGGAGTTGGGTAGAGAGAAGCGGCAAGAGGGAGAGGGTCTTGCCATGTGGAATTTCCCCATGACCCTTCCTCTCCCTGAAGGGTACGACCCCAAGAGGGATATCTATGCCTCTCATGAACATGACACGTACCGCTGGGCCATGGTCGTGGACCTCGACAAATGCGTCGGGTGCAACGCCTGCGCTGCGGCCTGCTACGCGGAAAACAACATCGGCGTGGTGGGTCTCGACCGGGTGGCCGAGGGCAGGGAGATGGCCTGGCTGTCCATCGAGCGCTACCTTGATCAGGAGACGATGAAGAAAGTGACCTTTCTTCCCATGCTCTGCCAGCATTGCGACAACGCGCCTTGCGAATCGGTCTGCCCGGTGTTTGCTCCCCACCATTCCAAGGAGGGGCTCAACAATCAGATCTACAACCGCTGTATCGGAACGCGCTTCTGCTCGCAGAACTGCCCGTACAAGGTGCGGCGGTTCAACTGGTTTGACTGGGATTGGCCCAAGCCCCTCAACCTCCAGCTCAACCCCGACGTGACGGTGCGGAGCAAAGGGGTGATGGAGAAGTGCTCCTTCTGCATCCAGCGGATCAAGGAGGCCCACGGCAGGGCCAAGGATGAAAAGAGGGAGATCCGGGACGGGGAGGTCCAGCCCGCTTGCCTCCAAACATGCCCCACGGGCGCTTTCACCTTCGGGAATCTCAAGGACAAGCATAGCCGGGTGAGAAAGCTGGTGGAGGATAGAAGGGCCTACCAGGTGATGGGGTACCTGAACACGAAACCAGCGGTGATTTACCTCAAGAAAGTGGTGCAGGAGATCTGAGAAAATGTCTGCCATGGGCTACACCCAAATCGATCAGACCGTACTGGATACCTTGCGCGCCCCGTCGCGGCCCTACTGGGCCCTGATCGCTTTCCTTTTCATGGGCGTGCTCCTGGGCGCAGCCTGCTGGGCCTATCAGATCGGCTTGGGAATCGGCGTTGGAGGCCAGAACATCCCCGTGGCCTGGGGAACGTACCTGATCAACTTCGTCTTCTGGGTCGGTATCGCCCATTCGGGGACGCTGATATCGGCGATTCTGCACCTCTTCAGGGCAGGGTGGCGAAACCCGATTGCCCGCGCTGCCGAGACGATGACGGTCTTCGCCGTTTGCATCGCCGGCCTGTTCCCGTTCATCCATCTCGGCCGGGTCTGGATGGTCTATTTCATGCTGCCCTACCCGAACGAGAGAACCCTGTGGCCCAATTTCCAATCCCCCTTGGTCTTCGACGTGGTGGCCATCAGCACGTACCTGATCGTGAGTTCCCTTTTCTGGTACACCGGCATGCTGCCCGACCTCGCCATCGTCCGGGACCGGGCAACGGGTTTACGGAAAAAGATCTTTCAGGCCTTATCCCTGGGCTGGACAGGCCGCTACGAGCAGTGGCGGCATTACTCCCGGGCCTACCTTTTCTTCGCCGCTCTGGCAACGCCTCTCGTCATTTCCGTTCACAGCGTGGTGTCCTGGGACTTCGCCCTCGGCATCGTTCCCGGCTGGCACAGCACCATCTTCGCGCCCTACTTCGTGGCTGGCGCGATCCACTCAGGCCTTGCGATGGTGCTGACCCTGATGATTCCCATGCGAAAGGTCTTCCGGTACGAGGCTTTCATCACCAAGGACATTCTGGACAACATCGCCAAAACGATCGTGTTCACCGGCCTGATCGTGGGCTATGCCTACGCCGTGGAGTATTTCCTGGCCTGGTACAGCCACAACATCGTGGAGCAGGAGTCTTTCCGGTGGCGCGCGGAGGGCGAGTACGCCCTCGCCTTCTGGATCATGGTGGTCTGCAACAGCCTGGTGCCTCTCCTCTTTTTTTTCAAGAAAATGAGGAGGAGCATCCCATGGCTCTTCGGGATTTCGATCCTCATCAACATCGGCATGTGGTACGAGCGTTTTGTGATCATCATCGGAGGGGTGGCCCATGATTTCATGCCCCACGCCTGGGGCCGGTATTCCCCTTCCATCGTGGAGTACGGGATTCTGATCGGGAGTTTCAGCCTGTTCTTTTTCCTGTTCCTGCTTTTCGTGAAGCATCTGCCTTCGGTTTCCATGACGGAGATGAAAGAGATGGCTCACAGAGGAGAAGCCCATGGCCGCTGAGAAACTCGTGCTGGGGCTTTTTCAAGATGAAACCCGGGCCGCCGCGGCGATCCAGGCTCTGGCTGGATCTTCATGGAAACTGAAGGAAGTACACAGCCCTCTCCCGAGCGAGAAAATCCAGAGGGCCCTCAAGACGAAAAAGAGCAAGGTCGGTTACTTCACCCTGGGGGGAGGCATCGTCGGGTTCATCACCGGAATCACCCTGGCGATCTTCACCTCTGTCCAGTGGAACATCATCGTGAGCGGCAAACCGGTCGTGGCTCTCGCTCCTTTCCTCATCGTGGGTTTTGAATTCACGGTTCTCTTTGCCGTGTTCGGCAATATTCTCGGGCTCCTCACGCAGACCCGCCTGCCGGAATTCAAAACGATCCAGACCTATGACCCGAAATGCTCGGGCGAGCATTTCGGCATCCTCGCAGCCTGTGCTGAAGGCCAGCAGGGAGCGCTCATGGCCTTCTTTCATGAAAAAGGAGGGGAAGGGACCCTGGTATGATCAGAGGGGAAACAAAAAGGGGGCAAGAGAAGGGGCACCTGCCTTTGCTCCTGATCCTCGTCCTGATCGGCCTGGCCGGGTTTCTCTTCCAGCTCTCAGGGCTTCATCCGGAAAGGGCCTGGCAAACTTACCTGATCAATTTCCTCCTCTGGTCCGCCGTGGCCCAGGGGGGCCTGGCTTTTTCCATCGTGACACACCTCACCAAAGCGAGGTGGAGCAAACCGGTTCAGGGCCTTTCCGAATCTTTCGCAGCCTTTTTTCCTTTCTCCTTCGGCCTTTTCCTTGTCCTTTTCCTGGGGAGAGAACACGTCTTCCCGTGGCTGCACCATGCCCACGGTAAGGAAGCCTGGCTCAACCTGCCCTTCCTGTTCTCAAGAGACGCCGTCGGCCTCCTGACCCTCTACGGCCTGGGCCTTTTCTATCTTTCAACGGCCCTCGGCCTGAAGCAGCTCCAGGCCGGGCCATGGCAGGCCAATCCTTCCCTCCTGAGGCGCCGGTGGTCCCGGGCCGGAAAAGATGAAGGATGGTACAATCGAAGGCTCGATCGCCTGGGTGTTCTGTATCTCATGGCCTATGCCGTGGTCCTCACCCTGTTGGCCTTTGATCTTGTCATGAGCATGGATCCCCACTGGCTCTCCACCCTTTTCGGCGCCTACGCGTTCGTGAAAGCCTTCTACATGGGCCTTGGCGGCCTGATCATCATCGCCTCCCTGGCCCATCTCCGCTACGGCGGTGCCTCAGGCCTGGATGCGTCCCATTTCCACGATCTCGGGAAGCTCTTCTTCGGTTTTTGCCTGCTCTGGGCGGATTTCTTCTACTGCCAGTTCATCGTGATCTGGTACGGCAACATCCCTGAGGAGACGACCTACATCATCCAGCGCACCATGGCCGCGCCGTGGAACGGGCTTGCGTGGACCGTGTTCATCGTGAGCTTCGTGATTCCCTTCGTGGTCCTCCTCAACAAGCAGGTCAAGACAAAGCCGAGGTTCATGATCGGCCTCTGCTCTCTCGTGCTCGTCGGGATATGGCTGGAGCACCTTCTTCTCGTGGGACCTGCCATCTATCCCGAGGCCGCTGCGATTCCTCTCGGGGTGACGGACTTCCTGATCAGCCTGGGTTTCCTGGGGCTCATGGCGATCTCCGTCCGGTTCGCCCTGAGGGCTTTCCCGGAGCTCATTCCCGTGAAGGGAGGGGAGGCGACATGAGGCCGTTCGGCGACATGCTCCGCCGCAACAAGGGCCCGATCCTGTGGACCGCATGCTCCATCGGGCTCGTCGCCCTCGGCCTCTACCTCTACTATGTCATGCCGGTGAAGGACCTGGGGCCTGCGCAGCCGATATCTTTCAGCCACCGCGTTCACAGCGGCGTGAAGGAGATCCAGTGCGAATTCTGCCATTCCTACGTGGACCGCTCCAGGCATCCGGGGATACCGCCGGTGGAGAAATGTCTCTACTGCCACAAATACATCATCGCCAATCATCCGGAGATCAAGAAAGAGCACCGGTATTTCGACACCGAGACGTCAACGCCGTGGGTCAAGGTGAACTACCTTCCGGAGCATGTGTTTTTCAACCACCAGAGGCACATCAAGAAGGAAATCGTGTGCGAGCAGTGTCACGGCAAGGTGGAGACCAAGGACCGCCTCCAGGGCGTTTCGTTCCAGATGGGGTTCTGCATCGCATGCCATCGGGAGAAAAAAGCCAACTTGGACTGCTGGTCGGCATGCCACAACTGAGGGTGCGAGGGAGATGAGGTAAGAGTTGTGGAAGGATCGGTTTTGGAAAACAGAAGAGCGACGCAAGCCCCGGTCTATCTGACAGCCAAGGCTTTCTGCGTCACCTCCGCTTTCTGGTTCACGGTGGCCACG
>JAGUZM010000304.1 GCA_020060805.1 Deltaproteobacteria bacterium
CATGCCGGGATCGCCCTTGGTTTTGACCGGCTCGTGGCCATCCTCACGGGCGCCGAATCCATCCGGGAAGTGATCGCTTTCCCCAAGACCCAGACAGCTTCCTGCCCACTGACCGAAGCGCCGTCCTCCGTTGACTCAAGGCAGCTCGAGGAACTGGGGCTATCCCTCCTTCCGCGATGATCCCCCTATTCCGAGTCCTCCCGGCCATCCCTAACAGCGGCGTTCCTGCCGGGGGCCGGCGTTTTCGATCCTTTTCTAACCATTCGTCAGGATTATTGAATTCGGGGGGGTTGACATTTTTGGAGTTCTTCTTAATTTTTCGCTTGATTTTCGAGTTTTCTTTTGGCATTTTTTAGTGTTTAATATTTGTCATCTTGAGGAAAGGATGTGATAACCATGATTTGCGCAACGGTAAAGCAGGGTGTCGATTGTTTTTTTATGGGTAAGAACGGCTGTCAGTTCAACGGCGGCAGCTGTCATGCCATCATCGAAAAATGCACCGGCTGTCAGAAAGCCAAACAGTTCTCCTCCGGCACATACTGCCTCATGTTCCCTGAGCCTTCGGTGAAGTGGCGATCCGGGACCTGCAATATGGCCACCCACATCGTGAAGGCCCCCGCTAAGGAGACGCCCAAGGTGAACCCTTTGAAGGCGTCGAAACGCGCAAGCCGATAACAGCCCCATCCCAGGTCTAATTTGGGCAGGATGCCGGGAACTCGAGGGCCGGGTTCTTGAAAGGGTGAACTCCGCCTACAGGCTGCTCAAAAACGCCCAGATACAAGACGCCCGAAATTCTGAGGACCGAGGCGTACATATAAGTACGCCGCAGCGACGAGGGATGAGGGCAACGAAGTAGATGGGTGTTTTTCAGCAGCCTGCTAGCGGGTCAGGTACATCAGGAACTCTTTGTTCCCCTTGGGGCCGAGGATGGGCGAGGCGATGCAGCCTCCCACGCTCCATCCCAGGCTTTCAAAGAATTCCCCCAACTCCGAAACCACACGCTCGTGAAGCCTGGGGTCTTTCACGACTCCTCCCTTGCCCACCTGGCCCTTGCCCACCTCGAACTGAGGTTTGAGGAGGGCTATGATGAACGGCAATTCCCCGAGGTGCCGGGAAACGGCCGGAACGACCAGTCTCAGGGAGATGAAGGATACGTCGATCGTCGCGCCGTCAACCGGCCCCGGGATGTCGCCCGGTTGGAGATAGCGAATGTTGGTTTTTTCCACAACCACCACCCTCGGGTCGTTGCGAAGCTTCCAGTGCAGTTGCCCGTACCCCACGTCTACGGCGATGACCTTCCTCGCCCCGCTCTGAATGAGGCAATCCGTAAACCCGCCCGTGGATGATCCCACATCAAGGATGATCTTCCCCGTGACGTCAACACAGAAATGGTCGAGAGCCGCTTTCAGTTTAACCCCGCCCCGGCTGACATAAGGGGGAAAGGCTTCTTTGACCGTGATCCCGGCTGAAGCCGAAACAGGATGCCCCGGTTTGTCCACCCTGATCCGGTCCACCTCCACCACCCCTGCCATGATCATGGCTTTCGCCTTTTCGCGGGTCTCTGCCAGGTTTTTCTGAAGGAGCAGTTGATCGAGTCGGACCTTCTTTTCCTTCGACGATCCCATGGGGCGTGGCCGTTCCTTTCACGAACGAGACCGGGCGCTGCGGGGTTCTTGGGCAGCCTTTGCCACCCTCAGCCCGCTCTGAGCAACCCCATCGCGGCCTCAACAATACCCTCGGCCGCGAGGCCGTATTTTGCTCTCAGCACTTCAGCCGGGCCGTGTTCCACGAACTTGTCCGGGAGGCCGACCCTTCTGACGAGCACGTCGCGGGCTTCCGAGTCGTTCAGGAGCTCAAGAACCGCGCTGCCCATCCCTCCAGCCCGGATGTTCTCCTCAACGATCAGAACCTTCCCCGCAGCCCTGGCATAGCCGACAAGCTTGGGATCCAGGGGTTTCACAAAACGGCAGTTCACCACGGCCACGGAGAACCCCTCCCTCTCCAGCTCCGCCGCAGCTTCCAGAGATGTTCCCACCATCGTTCCGAGGGCAAGGATCGCGAGGTCCTCTCCCTCTTTGATCAGCTCCGCCTCTCCTATGGGGAGAAGCCTGAACTCGGGGTCCAGGGGAACGCCGAGGCCTCTTCCTCTCGGGTATCGGATGGCCACGGGCCCGGAGTGGTGGAGAGCAGTGAACAGCATGTGTCTCAGCTCGTTTTCATCCTTCGGCGCCATGAGGGTCATATTCGGCAGGCTTCTGAGGTACGTGACGTCGAAATGCCCATGGTGGGTCTGGCCGTCTTCTCCTACGATCCCTCCCCTGTCTATGCAGAAAACCACGGGCAGGTTGGGCAGGCAGACATCGTGAACGATCTGATCGAACGCCCTTTGGAGAAAGGTTGAATAAATGGCGACCACAGGCCTGAAGCCTTCCGTGGCCAACCCTGCTGCAAAGGTGACGGCATGCTGTTCCGCAATGCCCACATCCACGAAGCGCTCCGGAAACCTCCGGCAAAAAGCGTTCAACCCTGTCCCTTCAGGCATGGCGGCGGTGATCGCGAACAGCCGGCCCTCTTTCTGCCCGAGCTCGATCATCGCCTGTCCAAACACCTCCGTGTAGGTGGGGGGCGGCTTGGCCTCTCCTTTTGGCGGAGATCCGGTGGATATTTCAAAGCTTCCCACCCCGTGATAGTGGGCAGGGTCTTTTTCCGCAGGGGGGTATCCCTTCCCTTTCACCGTGACCACATGGACCAGGATCGGCCCTCCGATATTGCGGATATTCTCAAAAGTCTCGATCAGCCGGTCGAGGCGGTGCCCCTGGATGGGGCCTGTGTACCTGAACCGAAGGGCCTCGAACAGCATGCCCGGCGTGAAGAACGTGATGAAAGAGTCCTCGCTCTTCCTGACGAAGTTCAGGATGTTCTCTCCCACCCCGGGAATCGACTTCAGGAAATTGTCCAGCTCTTTCCGAAGGTAGACAAACCTCTTGCCCGTCATTTTGCGGCTCAGGAAGGAGGAGAAGGCCCCGACGTTGGGTGAGATGGACATGGCATTGTCGTTGAGGACCACGATGAGGTCTTTTTCCGTATGCCCCGCCTGGTTGAGACCCTCGAAGGCCATCCCTGCCGTGGTCGAACCATCGCCGATCACGGC
>JAGUZM010000309.1 GCA_020060805.1 Deltaproteobacteria bacterium
GCCTTTGTCAAGAACGCGGTCAAGAATGGAGTGGAGGTCTTTTGTGACACACCCGTGACCTCGTTTTCGATTCACCATAACAGAATTGAGGCGGTCATCACGCCAAGGGACAGATTTCACGCTGATTATGTGGTGAATGCAACCGGAAAATGGGCGAAGGATGTCGGGAAGTTGGCTGGCGTTGAGATTCCGATGTTTCTACAAAGAGGGCAAGTTTTGGTCACCGACGCAATGGAGCCGCTACTGAGCATAGCGGTACAACATATTCCTAAGCCGGTGATCGATGAACATGGGGCACATATTGTGAGAAGCACGGAGATACGGCAGATGATGAGCGGAAATCTGTTGATTGGTGGGACGCGAGAGGATAACGAGACGGAACTGATTACGACATATGAGTCAATCTATTCGATTGCCCGAAGAGCGGCCGATTTGGTCCCAGCCGTGCAGAGGGCCAATATTATAAGGAGTTACAGTGGGGTGCGCAATATACCGAACGACGGACTGCCGATTATGGGCTTCGCTAAAAGCCCTGAAAACTGGATCAATGCGGTCATGCATGTAGGCGTGACTCTAGCGCCCGTTGCCGGGTATCTCACTGCAGAGTTAATAGACAAAGGCGAGACTTCCATTGACATAGATGACTTCTCAGCAAATCGCTTTTAATCAGCGCGAGGGTAATTCTTGAAAGGATACAGAGGCATGGACGGGAGGGAAAATTTTGAGATTACAGTGAATGGAAGCCCAATTACCGCTTATAAAGGTCAAACTATTGCCGCCGCAATCCTTGCCAGTGGTCTTAGGGTATTCCGAGTGACAAAAGGGCGTAAGATGCGGGGCCCCTTCTGCGGGATTGGAATATGCTTCGATTGCAGAATGAGAGTGAATGGCATATCGAATGTGCGTACATGCATGACCCTGGCTACGCCCGGATGCGAGATCGTCAGTCAAGACGATGCTCTCTGGAAAGGGAAGGGAGAATGAAAGAAATCGAGCTCGTGATTACGGGCGGAGGACCAGCCGGTATTTCCGCAGCAATCGAGGCCGCCTCGAGGGGTGTGAAGACGGTCCTCATTGACGAAAACAACCATCTAGGCGGGAAAGTTCTCAGAGAAAAGGGACAGATTGACAGTGACATTTTTCTGAATGAATTAGAGAAAGGAACACGGGATGAACTTTTTTCAGGATTTGATCGCGTGAAGAAGAGTGTTACCGTTGTCTTGAATAGCGTAGTGTGGGGAATTTTTCACGGGAAAACCGTAGCACTCCACGTCAAGGACAATGGAACGGATAAAATCGATCATTTTCGAGCAAGAAAGATTATCATTCCGGTCGGGGCGTTCGATAGACCCATTCCTTTTCCCGGTTGGACTCTTCCAGGTGTTTTTTCCACGGGGGGACTAAATTCCTTCTGCAAGCATTACGGTGCGTTACCAGGAAAAGTGTTTTTGGTCGCGGGAAGTGGACCCCTACAACTCGTCTTGACGGACACTCTTTTGCGAGCCGGAGCCAAGGTCGCTGGGGTTGTCGAAGCTGCATCCTTGAAGGGTCTCGCCTCTCAGGCCTTCGGACTCTTAGCCGGCGGAAAAGTTTTAAAACTGGGTATAGGGTATTTGCTCAAAATAAAGAGGAATCGGATTCCCGTGTACCATTCCCACATCGTCTCAAGAGCATCAGGGGACAACGCTGTACACAGCGCGACTATCGTTAAAGTGGACAAAAACTGGAGGCCTATAAAGGGCACAGAGAAGGAATTCGGGGTCGATACCTTGGCCGTCGGGTACGGCCTCTGTCCGTCGATCGAGCTGGCAGCCTCGGGTGGATGCAGAGTTCGATTTGACGATCGTCATGGTCACTGGCGGATCGAGCATGATGAGAGAATGGAAACGTCTGTTCCCGGGATTTTTGTTGCAGGCGACGGAGTCGATGTAAAGGGATATCTGGGTGCGATCGAGCAGGGCAAAATCGCCGGCATCGAGGCTGCAGCACAACTTGGGTATCTACCAAGAGTTGAGGCTGATGAATTGATCAGGCGACGTCGCCCCGCCCTCAAGAAGATGGAGCGATATGGCCGCGCATTGAATACTCTCTCTGTTCCTAGAAAAGACATGCTTGACATCATCACCGATGACACAATCATCTGCCGGTGCGAGGAAGTGACTTTCGGTGACATCCGTCTTGCTGTTGCTGAAGGCGCAAGAGACTCAAACCATGTGAAAAGAAAAACCAGACTCGGCATGGGATACTGTCAGGGGAGGTATTGCGGGCAGGTGATCAACGAGCTAATATCCAGACTTACAGAGTCCCCAATGGAACGCGGGCATTTCACTTTTCGCGTTCCTGTAAAACCAATACCCATAGGGGCCTTCCTAGATCAGTGATGTTATGGGCGTTTTGATATCATATATCCTAAAACGGTTTCTGTATTTTGTTCCGACAGTCATCGCTATCACCGCGGTCATTCACTTGGTTTTGCATTATGCCGGAGCGGATCCTGTGCGAATCATGCTAGGTGACGCAGCCACGGCAGAGTCCATTCAGTTTTGGACTGTCAAGCTAGGGTTAGATAAGCCGGTATACATTCAATACTGGGAATGGCTAAAGCGCTTTTTGCAGGGTGACTTAGGGGTCTCCTTGACATTGGCTCAAGGCTTTTCCGTGTCTGAACTCATCTGGTCGCGTCTGCCAATCACAGGGCTGCTTTCTCTCGTAAGCATGATTTTGGCGCTGATGGTAGCTGTTCCAGCAGGTGTCATATCCGCTTTGCGGCGAAGGCGCATGGAAGATTACACCGTCACAACCATAGCTGTTGCCGGGATATCCATACCAGACTTTTGGCTGGGATTTATGCTTGTGATCCTGTTTTCGATCAAAATGAACCTATTTCCAAGCATGGGGTACGTGAGGTTCTTCGTGGATCCGATCGCTTCCCTTCATCATATTATTTTGCCCAGCGTTGCGATTGCTGCGCCTATGGCGGCGGTCATTGCGAGAATGGTGAGAGCCAGCATTCTGGATACCATGAACAAGGAATTTGTTGTGGTAGCAAAGGCCTATGGACTTCCTGCGGTCGACATTTTCGTCAATTACATATGGAGAAACAGCTTAATCCCGATATTAACAATTATAGGACTGCAAGTCCGGTATCTGCTAGGCGGCGTTGTGGTAATCGAAAAAGTGTTCTCACTTCCAGGCGTTGGATCTCTTCTTGCTGATGCTGCTTTTGCTCGGGACATATATTTGGTTCAAGGGATTGTTGTGGTGTTTCTCTTTCTCATTCTGGTTGTGAATTTGATTGTCGATGTCTCGTACGTGTTTATCGATCGGAGGGTTAAATTCTAGGAATGGCACGCGAAGGAAGCCAACTGATCCGAAGGCCAAGCAGGATGCGCATCCTTTGGGAGCAAATCTACAAAAGCAAGTCGGCTCTCGTGGGGCTTATAATCGTTCTGGGCTTCGTCGGACTGGTTGCTTTTGGTCCTCTCATATATGGGTACTCGCCGACGAAGATGAACCTGCCCGAAGCGCTTTTGCCTCCATCCACGGCACACTTGTTTGGAACCGACTCTATGGGTCGCGATGTCTTTACCCGAATCCTTTACGGGGCCAGGGTGTCCATGTTCATCAGCTGTTGTGGAATCATTTCAGCGGTGGGGGTTGGTGTTTTCTTAGGGCTTGTGAGTGGTTATTATGGCGGAATCGTTGACGATGGCCTGATGAGAATAAGCGATTTTCTCTTCGCTTTCCCGAGTTACGTATTGGCGCTCCTGTTGATGGTTGCGCTGGGCTTCGGAGTAGTGAATGTGATTTTCGCAATTTCCCTTGTCTATATTCCGATTTTCGCCCGGCTTATGCGGGGAATGACTCAAGTGATTAAGTCAGAACAATTTGTGGAGGCAAACATCACTTTGGGGATGACGGATTTCCGATTGATGTTTGCCGAAATTTTGCCAAACGGATTAGGGCCCATCATCGTCCAGGCGACTATAGGAATTGCGTATGCCGTGATTTTGGAAGCGGCATTGAGTTTTCTCGGGTTGGGAGTGCAGCCGCCGACACCCTCCTTAGGGATCGTTCTGGCTGACGGGAAAGAATACCTGCGAATGGCTCCATGGATTGTCGGGATGACCGGGGCCGTGATTTCAGTGATGCTTTTGGGATTTAATTTGTTGGGTGATGGGATAAGGGATTACCTCGATCCTAAATTGGCTCAAGAAATAAGGTGATGAACAGGTTCCCCAAGAAGCCGTTGCTTCAGGTGACTGGTCTCAGAGTAGGTTTTCAGACGAGAGAGGGAGAAGTGTCTCCCGTGGATGGTATTGACTTTGAAATTCACGCAGGGGAGATTGTGGGCCTGATCGGGGAATCCGGGTCGGGGAAAACGATGACCGGGTATTCCATTTTGTCTATCCTGCCTCACCCAGGCGGAATAAGGGGCGGAGACATCGTTTTCAAAGGCAGATCCATTATTAAGCTCGGAGAAGATGAGATGCGGCCACTCCGGGGCAAGGAGATAGCCTATATTTTCCAGGACCCAACGACGAGCCTGAACCCGACCAAAACGGTTGGGTGGCAAATAAAGCATATCCTTGAAAAAAAATGGGGTGAGGAAACGGGAAGCCCGAATGGATGGGAAAATGCATATAAACCCAGGACGCTTGGGTTGCTCAAAGACGTTGGAATTCTGTCGCCTGAAGCAGTCATGGGTCTTTATCCGCATAACCTCAGTGGAGGAATGCTTCAACGGATTCTGATTGCGATGGCCTTGAGCTGTTCGCCTGACTTGATCATCGCCGATGAGCCGACGACCAATCTGGACGTGATCGTGGAGGCACAGATCCTCAAGCTATTTCTTCATTTCAGGGCAAAGTTTCATACGGCGATTCTTTTTATCAGCCACGATATTGGCGTGATCGCGGAAACCTGCGATCGGGTTGTTGTCCTGTACGCGGGTAAGATCATGGAAAGAGGCAGCACTCGAGATATTCTGAGGTCTCCTGTTCACCCGTATACCGTTGGCCTTCTTCAATCGAACCCTAAGATTGAAGATGAGGGTGAACGGCTCTTTCAGATCAGGGGGGAATTGCCGACTTTACACGATTTGCCACTTGGCTGTCGATTCAATCCACGCTGCGACAGGGCCATGCCCATCTGCGAGAAGAGAGAGCCCCGACTTACGAAGGTCAATGGCGATCATTTAGTCGCCTGCCACTTGTACGAATGAAAAAAAGCAACAAAACCTTCCTTGAGGTCCGCAACTTGGCCGTTTACTTTGCCGTTCAGCGGTCACTGTTGCTGGATATCTTCAGAGGGGAAAAAGACTACGTCCACGCGGTTGATGATGTGTCGTTCTCTGTGGAAAGAGAAGAAACGTTTGCCGTCGTTGGCGAAAGCGGAAGCGGCAAGACCACACTGGGGCGCGCTCTCACATTGATGGTAAAGCCGAGGGCGGGAAGTATTTTTCTGGATGAAGTTGATATCCTTAAACTGCGTCCCAAAATCGCTCGGAAAGAAGTCCGAAGGAAAGTGCAAATGATTTTCCAGGATCCTTTTTCCTCACTCAATCCTCGGAAAACGGTCGGCCATGCGATCGGAACCGCACTCAAGCTCCAAACGAGCCTGAATCGGAGAGAGAGGGATGATCGAATCACTGAACTGCTGGGCCTCACGGGCCTACACGAGAACGTGAAATTAGCCTATCCACACGAGTTGAGTGGAGGTCAGAGGCAACGGATTGTGATTGCCCGTGCACTGGCGGCTGAACCTGAGCTCCTGATCGCCGATGAACCCGTCTCGAAATTGGATTTGTCCATCAAGGCTCAGATCATTAACCTATTTATGGAAATTCAAGAAAAAATGGGACTGGCAATCATGTTCATAGCACATGACCTGAGAATGGCGAAACACATCAGCAGCAAGATTGCCGTGATGTATCATGGAAGGATTGTGGAACTTTCAGGGACGCAGGAGCTTTTCAGAAACCCGGTACATCCTTACACTCAAGCATTACTGAATTCTATTCCCACCCTGGACCCGGACGATCGAAAGCATTCCGGTGATTCAAAAGTCGTTTCGCAGGAGGTTGAGCTGATTAATCCGCCCTCGGGATGCCGGTATTTCAAGATGTGCCCTAAAAGCACGCCGTCGTGCAAGGATTCGTCTATTGAACGCGTTGAAATTGCTCCAGGGCATTGGGTCGCCTGTCGCGGATGAGGGGAAGCAAATGTGTCTCATGAAGAGACCGGGTGCCTTAATCGTCATACCGCTCTTGTGGTAGAGATGTTCGGAACACGAAGAGATGGTGGGTGGTTTTTTGCGCTTGGCGCTTCCCTGTGGTGAGCAATCTCCGTGCGGTTTAGACGCATTATTGGAAAGGAGCCTTGGTGATGGGTCTGCCTGACATGGCAAAACGCCTGAAGAAACTGCCGTTTTATCTGTACCCGACAATAGAAAGGGCAACGGAGAAGGCGAAAAAGGGTGGCCGAAGCATTATTGATTTGAGCACCGGCGAGCCGGAGTTCGGAACGCCGGCTTATATCATAAACTCTCTGCAGCGCGCCTGTGAAAACCCAATGACCCATCGGTATGGAAATGTGATGGGGTACCGGCCTTTTCGTGAGGCGATTGCCAGATGGTACAAGAAAAGATTCAACGTCAACCTGGATCCGGAAAAGGAAGTCATCACATTTGTTGGATCGAAAGAGGGAATCGCGTTCTTACCTCAGGCGTTTATTGAGCCGGGGGACATTGCACTGATTCCCGATCCTGGCTATCCGACCTATCGCTACGCGGCCGCTTTTGCGTCGGCCAGATTGGAGACATTTCCCCTTCGTCCTGAGAACTCTTATGTTCCTGACTTAAGTGAAATACCGGAACCCATTGCGGCGAAAGCGAAGATGATTTTTTTGAACTATCCCAATAATCCAACGGGCGCGACCGTCGAAAAGAGCTTCTTTGAAGAAGCGGTATTGTTTGCGAAAAAGTTTAATTTGATCATCTGTCATGACGCGGCTTACAGTGAAGTCGTTTTTGATGGCTATAGAGCTCCAAGTCTGCTTGAAATTCCTGAGGCAAAAGATGTTGGGGTCGAGGTCCATACCCTGTCAAAAACCTATTGCATGACGGGGTGGAGGTTAGGTTTCGCAGTGGGAAACGAAAAAATCATAAACGCGTTGTTAGAAGTGAAGAGGGTTTCCGCCTCGGGCCATTTTACGGCTATGGAGATAGCCGGAACAACGGCACTTGAGACGGAGCCAGCTGAACTGAATGAGAATAACGCGAGGTTGCGCCAGAGGAGAGATTTTGTAATCGGTGAACTTCAGCGATTTGGAATAGAGGTGAGGCCCCCAAGAGGCTCTTTTTACATTTGGTTTCCGGTGCAGGGTTGTAGCGATTCCCTGTCCCTCTGCGTCAGCCTCATCCTGAATACAGGGGTAGTCACATTCCCTGGAATCGGCTACGGGGAAAATGGAGAGGGCTATCTGAGGATTGCCACGGTGCAGGATCTTCCGAAAATCGAGGAGGCCTTTGCGAGGCTCGAGCCCTATCTGAAAGAAAAACAAATTATCACACAGATGGGGACCTCTTAATCACTCGCTGTGTCTTACTCACCGGTGATATAGAGCCGTTCGGAACAGACGTTATGCTATGCGAACGATCAACCGACGGGAATTCATGAAGATCTCCGGCCTTGCTGTCGCCTCGGTCATGACCTGGGCGATGCGCATAGAGGCTTCAACGGAAACGGCGGACATGGTCCTGGCCAAAGGAGAAATCATCCAACCATTGGAATAAGAGGAGGAGATCCTTGTGAAGGGAGGGTCCAATCCCAGCAAGGGGCTCAGGATCTGGGAGTCGCTCTCCTTGGGAAGAATTTTACCCCCGGTAAGCTCTTGAAGTCTTCATCTTGAGTCCAGATGGTTGCCCGGAACGTCTGAGCGGTCGCAAAGACGATGCTATCCGCCATGGGTATCCTATATTCCGTACTTACTTTAGCTGCTTTTAGGGCCAGTTCCAAGCTCAGATCAACGACGTTTCCCTGCCTCATCAAGGCAATGGTTTGCAGCGCTTCATTCTCACTCCGTTCCCTCAAAACAACCTTGAATACTTCATAGAGGCAGATCGTCGGTACAACCACATCCTTTATGTTCAGAATAGGAACCGAGAAGTCTGCCGCGTTGGGTCCATCCGCAAAGAATTCAAGCCATCCGGAGGAATCGACCAGGTTCATAACCGATCAGGCTCCCGTGCAATCTCCGTACGGATACCTTTCAAAAAACCCCGCATCTCCGAAACCTTCCGTTCAGGGATGAGTTCAATGCGATTCCCGTACTCAATCACCTGAACCTTTTGACCGGGTTTCAATTTGAGGGCCTCCCTGATCCGCCGGGGGATCACAATCTGATATTTGGGTGATATTTTGACAGCTTCCATACTCGTTTCTCCATCGATAGGTCTTTTGTATAACGATATGATGATCGATAGGAAATGTCAAGGCCCTGCGAAACTGAGCGCAAGGAGGTCAGGAGACCTTTAAGAAATCTTCCCGCGGGCTGGCAGAAGCTAGCCTCAAGGGACCAGAGGAAACAAAAAAGGAACCAGCTGAGTGCTCGGTTCCTCTGAAGGCCTGAATGGTGCGGAAGGCGGGACTTGAACCCGCACGGGTTTTGCCCACTACCCCCTCAAGATAGCGTGTCTACCAAATTCCACCACTTCCGCACGATACCTATTTCTGCTCCCCCCCGCCGGGCGCAGGAGAGGGCGTTTCAGCCTGCTGAGATACAGGAGCCTGGGTGGGGGCAACCCCTTTCATCACCGAGGATGTCACGGCCCTCCCGAACAAGATGGCGAGGGCGAGGGAGGTGAACATGAACACGATCGCTGCCGCCACGGTGATCTTGTGCAGGAAAGGCGTTGCCCCTGCGCTTCCGAAAATCGTCTGGCTGGAGCCGCCGAAAGCTGCTCCCATGCTGGCGCCCTTGCCCTTCTGGAGCAAAACGATCATGATCAGGGCGACGCAAACGACAATGTGCAAAAACACGAGAACCAGCTGCATGGCAGTGACCTATCCTTTTGTCCTCACCCGAGGGAGGAAAATCAGCCTAAAGGCCTTGAAAAACGAATATACTACTAATAAAATCAAGGAATGCAACAAAAATCATCGGCCCCTAGGCCTCGTGAAACCTGATGATCCGGATGAAGGTCTCCGCCTTCAAGCTCGCCCCGCCCACCAGAGCGCCGTCAATGTCGGGCATGGCCATGAGTTCCTTGGCATTTTCGGGTTTTACGCTCCCCCCGTAGAGAACCCTGATCTGCTCTGCCGCAGGGGAGCCAAAATGCTCGTTCAACCACTGCCGGATGAACTGGTGGACCTCCTGCGCTTGCTGGGGGGTCGCCGTCCTGCCCGTGCCGATAGCCCATACAGGCTCGTAAGCGAGGATGGTGCTCGGAGGCATGGTTTTTTGCTCCCTGAAATTCCTGAGGGATAGCTCCAGCTGCCTCCGGACTACCTGGAATGTTTCGCCTTTGTCTCTCTCCTCGAGGGTCTCGCCAATGCAGATGATCGGAACCAGTCCCATCCCCACGGCTGCTTTGGCTTTCCGGTCGATCATCTCATCGGTTTCCATGAAAAGGCTTCTTCTTTCCGAATGTCCCAGGATGACATGGGTGCACCCCGTTTCCACCAGCATGGCAGGGGACACCTCTCCGGTGTAAGCCCCTGCTGTTTCCCAGTGCATGTTCTGGCCGGCCAGATAGATCTTTGCGGCCCCTATGGCTTCCTTCACCACAGAAAGAGTCGTGAAAGGAGGGGACACGAGCACCTCGGTTTCCGCCAGATCAGAGATGCTTTCAGCGATCGCCCTGACGAGCTTCACCGACTCATTTCTGTTCAGGTTCATCTTCCAGTTACCGGCGATTAAGGGCTTTCGATCAGCCATGTGCAAACTCCCTTGACGAGTCAAAATGAGCCTTTTCGGCTTGCGGGAGACGATGAGGGCGTGGTCCAAAGTTGAGAAGTCTGCTCTTCCCGAGACCCTTCCCCCGAAGCTGTCTCCGCCAGAGCGAGCGCCATGACAATGGCGTCCTCATTGTTATCGGCATAGTATTTCGGCCTCCTTCCAACCTCCACGAACCCAAACTTCTCGTAGAGCCTTCTGGCCGCCTTGTTCGACACCCTGACCTCCAGCCAGATCCGCTGGGTAGCCCTGGAGAGTGCGAGCTCAATCATCTTTGTGACAAGAAAGCGGCCCAGCCCCCGGCCTCGCTCTTTGGGATGCACGGCGATGTTCACCAGCTGAATCTCATCTTCGAAGAGCCAGAAGCACATGTACCCCTGAAGGGCGCCGTTCACGAACAAACCGTGGAGGTGGGAGACCGGATTCATGGCCTCCTGCCTGAAGGCGTTGATGGACCAAGGCCCTGCAAAGGAAAGGGTTTCTATCTCACGAATTCTCTCGAGGTAGGGTTCAATGTTTTCCGGGGTCATCCTGATGAGAGAGATCATGAGGACTCCAGCAATTTGCTGGC
Organism: Deltaproteobacteria bacterium; assembly: GCA_020060805.1. Taxonomy (GTDB): domain Bacteria; phylum Desulfobacterota; class DSM-4660; order Desulfatiglandales; family HGW-15; genus JAHECH01. The sequence goes on from JAGUZM010000309.1 coordinate 10,528, forward strand.
AAGAGAGATGCCTCCCTTTCCGGCTTCCCGAGCCTTTTCTGCAACGGCGTTCAGCTTCATGGCGGAACGGTTCTGGATGATGGCGATGATCATGGGGAGATTCACGCCAGTCAGGACCTCGACCTTATCTTCCTTGAGGAAGGACAGGCTGATGTTGGAAGGGGTCCCCCCGAACATGTCCGTGAGAATGATCACCCCATCGCCTGTATCCAGGCTTTTCACCTTGTCTTCGATCTTTTTCCGGATGATCTCGCTGCCGGAGGTTTCGGTGATCGCGACCGTATCCGCTCCCTCGATCCTCCCGACGATAAACTCCGCCGCGTTGAAAAGCTCTCTGCCAAGGTTACAATGTGTCACGATGAGCAGGCCGATCATGATGCCGTCCCAGCTTTCTCTCAAAATTCTTCGTCATTCAGGATAATCGCCTGATAGAGCTGTTTCCTGCCCGAAACCTCCATGAGGGTTTTGCGATAGGCGCTGTTCTTGAGTACCTTTGCGATCTTGGCCAGGGCTTTGAGGTGCACGCTGGCGGAATTCTCGGGCGCCACCAGGAGGAAGAAGA
>JAGUZM010000550.1 GCA_020060805.1 Deltaproteobacteria bacterium
CAACTTGGTCAGGGTATCACTCTCTCTGCGAATATCATGGGCTCCACAGCTCTAACAATTCCATCGTTTCAAAATGGGCACTTATTTCTCAGGAATCACTAATTGTACTTGCTTATTTCGGGGGTTTCGCTTCCCCTATTTCCTCTTTGCCCTCCGTTTCGGTCTGCTACCGCTGAGTTCCATGGTGCTACATTTCATGCCTTACCGGTCTTCTTTCTCTTTGCTGAAGCCCGCTTTACCTTTACCATGTCGCTAAGCTCAGCCTCAATCTCTTCAACTGTCGGCAAAGCCGATTGCAGGCTCGGGGGCAAGGCCCGCGTCAGTTCATACGTTGAGATGCCGATCGGTTTGTCAATCCCGGTAAAACTGTATTCGGCCACCAGAGCGTCTTTCGTCTGGCAAAGAATCAAACCGATGGTCGGTTGATCAGCTGGATGCCGCAGGCGTTCATTGACGATGTTACAATAGAAATTCAGTTTCCCAGCATATTCCGGCTTAAATGCACCCTTCTTCAGCTCGATCACGATGAAGCAGCGCAGTCGGAGGTGATAAAAGAGCAGGTCGATGTAAAAGTCCTCTTCCCCAACCGGCACACGATATTGACGGCCGATGAACGCAAAGCCTTGCCCTAATTCGAGCAGGAACTTCTCCAAATGGCGGACCAGGCCCGTTTCAAGTTCGCGCTCGTGAAAGGGTTCGGTTAGGGTGAGAAAGTCAAAAATATAGGGGTCCTTCAATGTCTGTCGGGCCAGGTCAGACTGCGACGCAGGCAAGAGTTTATCGAAGTTGGTTATTGCCTTACCGGAGCGATTGTGAGCCTGGGCGTCGATCTGAACGGCAAGCACATTCCGGCTCCACCCGTTGGCGAGGGCTTGTTCCATATACCAGCGTCGGATGGAAAGGTCCTTGACTTTCTCCATAAGGATGACATGGTGTACCCACGGAATAGACCAGAAGAGCGACTGAGGCATTTGTGCCGCCGGTTGTGTCACAATTGGATCAGCTGACGTTTTCTCCGCAGATAATGGTGATTTTTCAGGCAAACGCAATTGTGCCACCGGTTGTGGCATTTTTGTCGGTGCGGACAATTTCGTCACGGGCTGTGGCGAAAAGTCGGAAGGATTCGGGTAAGCCCGGTAAAACGCGAGCATGCGTTTAATGTTTCGCTCTGAAAAACCTTTCAATTCCGGCAGTTCGTTGTACAGGGCTCGGGCCAGCCTTGGGATCACCGCCGCGCCCCAACCTTCACGCTCCTGGCGTTCGTGAATGATCCGGCCGATGTCCCAGTAGAGGCGCACCAGTTCCGCGTTCACAGTGAGGACCGCGCGCATTTGAGCAGAGTGAATGCGGCGTTTCACCTCGACTAACAATGCTGTGAAGTCGGATTGTGCAACCGAGCTCTTCCGCTTCTTATGAGACATACCTCAACTCTTTCACATTCTGTTTGGGGGACGTGTGTTTGGGGGTCGTTGTTGACTGAGTGTACTTGCTTACCTCTCAGGTTTCGCTGCCCCTATTTCCTCTTTGGTTTGGGGGACGTTGTTGACTAAGTGTACTTGCTTACCTTCCAGGTTTCGCTTCCCCTATTTCCTCCTTAGCCCCTGGCCTCAGATGACGGAGGACAGATGACAGAGGACAGAAGACAGATGACGGATGACAGGGGACAGATGACAGAAGACAGATGACAGAGGACGGAAGACGGAAAGAGAAAGAGAAGAGAAAAGAACGGAATCACGAAAACACGAAATTTACCCGCCGGCTCCTTGGCGGGCGGAGAAAACGGTAGTCAGCCTCTGAGAAACGCCGAGGCGCAAGGGGAGAGAGCTTGGGTGACGCACGGCCGAAACAAGCAGGAGGATTAGACAAAATCAATTGACAGATGTTAACGTGCATGTTAACTTGACGTATGCCTCGGAACGTCATTTTCTACGCGACCGAAACCGGAAAGCGCCCTGTCGATGAGTTCCTGGATTCTTTCGAGTCTAAGGAGGCTCAAAAAATACTGTGGGTGCTCAAACTCATAGGAGAACTCGATCGAATTCCTTCTCAGTACTTCAAGAAGCTCACTGGCACTGATGAGATATGGGAGTGCAGAATAAAGACAAAGTCCAAGGCTATCAGAATATTCGGTTTCTTTGTGAATGGAGACACTCTGGTGCTCACGCATGGTTATGCCAAGAAGTCCCGAAGAACCGATGCCAGACAGATCAAGCTGGCTGAAAAGTACCGCAGTGAATATTTGACAAGGAAGAGGAGGGCGACATGAACGACCTTGACCGATATATCAAAAAGAGAAAAAAGACTGACCCCGACTTTGCCAAAGGGTTTGAAGAGGGGTACCGAGATTTCAAGATTGGTGTGATCCTCAGGCAGGCCCGAGAGGCCGCCGGATTAACTCAGGAAGAACTCGCTGATCGAGTCGGGACCCAGAAGACGGCCATCTCTCGCATTGAGAACCATGCGGAGGACATTAAGCTTTCCACGATTCAAAAGGTCGCAAAGGCCCTGGGAAAGAATCTTGAAATCTCTCTGCGATAACGAGTCCCGAGAGATCTAGGACGCCGGACAACATCGCCACACCCTGTTCTGCGAAAGCCCCCGGCAGTTTTGTCATACCACCCCAACTTGATGTTCCAAAATGGAACTTCAAGTCCGAAAATTCTTATCTTGTAAGCTGAGACATGAAATCCGAAGTAAAAGGGACCGTCGTTGTCCTCCCGTCCGGGTGGCGATAGAATACATGGCTCCCTCTTTGTCTAACGCGCTCGAAATCGAGGTTTAACAGCACCTTTTCAATCGTTTTGTCGTTCAGAATCGGGAGACGCGTCAAATGGAAACCTCGATCTGCTGAATTCCGACAAAATGTGGGATATCCTCGATCTTTCTTCCGTGCTCCTCTAAGCAAAGTTCGAGCACTTCTTTAAGGTTATCCCTGAGTTCGTCAAGGCTACCGGCTTGAGTATGTGCGCCTGCTACACCCGGGACGGTCCCCACGTAAAGGTTCGTCTCAGGGTCCCATTCGACATACGCCGTAAAGATCTTCATTCTCATATCCTCCATTGACCCTAACAGCCTCGGGCTGCAATCCCTTAGCCAGGATAGCATAAATCAAAGGAATTTGCTGCCCCTATTTCCCCTTCGGCACCTGGCCTCAGATGACGGAGGACAGAAGACGGAGGACCGAGGACAGAGGTCGGAAAGAGAAAAAGAAGGAAAAAGCGCAACACGAAAACAAGAAAAATAAAGCCGGCTTTCGCCGAGGCCTGCGATGCTCCGCTAAAGGGGGCTTTGAAGCCCTGCATTGACCCGGAAGTTTAACTTGACTTGTCGAGGCTTGTCGTGTATTTATGGAGGTACTAATTCCAAATTGGAAGCAGAAATGGAAATACAACCCCGATTTTTCCAGGATACCCGGCAAAGTTTCTTCCTCTTCGGCCCCAGGGGAACCGGCAAGTCGACCTGGCTCAAATACCGCCATCCACAAGCCCTTCTCGTAGACCTCCTCGACCCCGAGGTTTTCAGGGTTTACTCGGCAAAGCCGGAGCGTCTGAGTGAAGCTGTGGAAGCGCAGGAACCGGGAACAACGATCATCGTGGATGAAATCCAAAAGCTCCCCCAGCTCCTCGACGTTGTCCACCTTCTCATGGAGAGAAAAGAAAACCTGCGCTTCATACTGACCGGATCGAGCGCGAGAAAGCTCAAACGATCCGGCGTGGATCTCCTTGCGGGGCGCGCGCTGGTCAGAACATTACACCCCTTTATGGCTTCTGAGCTGGGAAAAGGCTTCTCCCTGAAAAACGCTCTCTCTGTCGGACTCATCCCCCTGGTCGTGGATTCGCCGGACCCGGAAGAAACGATCCGTTCTTACGCGGCCATCTATCTCAAGGAGGAGGTCCAAACCGAGGGGCTTGTCAGAAGCATTGGCGGGTTCAGCAGGTTCCTCGAATCCATCAGCTTCAGCCACGGCGCTGTCTTGAACATTTCCGATGTGGCCCGGGATTGCCAGGTCGAGAGGAAGACCGCCGAGGGCTACATCTCCGTGCTCGAAGACCTCTTGCTGGCGTTTCGCCTGCCTGTGTTTACGAAACGGGCGAAAAGACATCTTTCCTCTCACCCGAAATTCTATTACTTCGATTGCGGCGTCTTCCGATCGGTCAGGCCCACAGGCCCCCTCGACTCTCCGCAGGAAATCGAGGGGGCCGCCCTCGAAGGGTTGGTGGCACAGCACCTCCGCGCCTGGAATGCATACAGCGGCGAACGGAGCGATCTTTATTTCTGGCGCACGAAATCAGGCAATGAAGTCGACTTTGTGGTTTACGGCGAGAATGCCTTCTGCGCTCTGGAGGTCAAGAACACGGCAAGGGTCAACCCTAAGATGCTTCAAGGGTTACTCGCATTCAAAGAAGACTACCCGGAAGCTCAAACCCTCTTTCTCTACCGGGGCAAGGAGCGCCTGAAAACAGGAGGGGTCCTTTGCCTCCCGGTGCAGGAGTTCCTGTCGAGCCTTGAACCGGGTAAACCTCTCTGGGGTTGATCGGGGGAGAGAACACGGAAGAAGTGCGAAGTTTAAAGTGCCTAAAGTGTCAAAGACAAAAAGCGTAATCACGAAAACACGAAATTTACCCGCCGGCTGCTTGGCGGGGGAGGAAACACGAAAGCGGGGATCACAAAAACAGCAGGTCAAAAAGGAGCCAGGCAAATGTAAGGGAGACCCGTTTCTCAAGGCCCCTCTAACCGGATTCCCGGCTTGCGACAGGCAGACATGATAAAGGGCGCTAATGATATTCGTCGTCCGGAGGCCGAATTCTTATTCTTCCCGGTTCCACCGTCACCATCGATCCGGGAACAAGATCGGCAGCATAGCGGGAAAGGACCTGGGCGCAAAGCGGACCTTGCTTTGTTGCCGATATGTCAACGAGTCTTACAATGCCGGAATGAACGATTCCCTCAACAATCGCAATCTCTCCAAAGTCTTTGTCCAGGGTTACCAGTATGCGGCGCTCGGCGTGCGCTCGATTCAGGATCTCTCTGTCTCCGGGATCCTCAGCCCACTCGCCTGCCCAGACAACATCATGTCCCTCATCTTCGAGGACTTTCTTGGCACCACCCCAAACACAGCCATCCAAGAGGAGTTTCAAGGTTGCGGCTCCATCTCGGCGAGTTCGACTCGCTCATGACCGATGACCTTGCGGGCATAGAGAAGGCATGCCTGTATATCTTCCTTTTCGAGCCAAGGATACCCTTCCAGGATTGTTTCCGCACTGTCCCCGGCAGCCAGCATGGCCAAAACATGCTCGACCGCCAGACGGCGCCCCCGTATGATCGGTTTACCCCCAAAGATGTGGGGATTCACCGTTATCCTCTGCAGGAATTCTTTCTCATTCATAAGATACCTCCCTTGGGCTCGGTAGATGTTATCGAAAGCCCTTCTTCAGCGCAACCGCGCTCAGGTCGCTTTCCCGAGTGAAGTCATCCTGGATCGCTGAACTGAAGAGTGACAGTTGTCTTATATGGTTCTTGAGACAAAACTCGGCAATCTTTTCCTTTGGAAGGTTCAGGTTTTTCTTAGGCTTCATAGCGCACTGCCCCCGCAGCTTATGGTTTAAAGAAGAAAGAATCACAAGCATTATAAGAGGCTTAGGAATGGAGGTCAAGGCGAATGGTGGTGAGGACGGAGGACGGGAAAAGACGGTGATGGGTGATGCGTGATGAGTGAGCGGTAAAAGCAAAAGTAAGGAGGACAGAGAAGAGAGTGCGAAGTGCACTAAACTTTAAAGTGCCTAAAGTTGGAGAGACAAAAACAAATCACGAAAACACGGAAAGAAGAAGACGGTGGATCGGAATTAAAGATTCAATTTTATACAGATTAACTTTAGGGTGGCTATAGGGGGGTAAAATGTGGTAGAATGACGCTAATTTGAGTTCAACGCCGTTTTTCTGAATATCCGCATGAAGGGCTTTAGGCGGTCCTGGAGTTCGGCGTTGACGATCAAGACGTGTATCGGCCATGTTGATCATACCCCTCAGCGGAAAGCTCAGCAAAAGCAACCTCCCCGCCCTCACCATCTGCATCATCCTAATCAATTGCTTCGTGTTCTTCGTTTTTCAACACAAGGACGACGAACACTACGGCGAAGCGATGGAAATGTACTTCACATCCGGCCTCGCTGCCGTCGAGGTCTTCCACTACCTCAAATACATCGAGCATACGGAAAAGGGCCGAGGCATCCCCATCGTTCAGGAGCCCAGGGAATTGAGTCAGGAAGCGATCGTGAAATACCTTCCTTCGATGTGGCGGGACAGGGAATTCATGCAAAAACTCCTGAGCGATCAAATCATCTTGCCCGACACCCCTCTCTACAACACCTGGAAGGAGCTCAGGGCCCGGTACGAGCAATTGTTGTCGAAAGCAACCGCTCACGCCTACGGCTACCTGCCGGCTCTGAAAAACTACCTCGGCCTTCTGACCTACATGTTCCTGCACGCCGATCTGATGCACCTGATCGGAAACATGCTGTTCCTGTGGTTCGTCGGGTGTGTCCTCGAGATAGGCATCGGCCGGCCTTCCTACGCGGGCCTTTATGCTTTGACCGGGGTTCTGGCCGCCTTCCTGTTCGGCTTGATCTACGCAGGTAACGCGACGCCGCTGATAGGGGCATCCGGGGCGGTTTCGGGCCTGATCGGCGCCTACACCGTTGCATACGGAAGGACCCGGATCAAGGTCTTCTACTCCGTCGGGTTTTATTTCAATTACACGAAGGTCCCGGCTATCGTGCTTCTTCCGGTATGGATCGCGAGCGAGATTTTGATGCTTCTCCTGCGCAGCTCCTCGCCCGTCGCCTACGTCGCCCATGTGGCCGGTCTGGGTTCGGGCGCTCTCCTCATGTTCCTCCATGAAAAGGCATTCAAGGCGAAGAAAAGCGAAGTCTTCATGGAAGATCCCTCGGAAAAGATCCCTGGCCTTCTCGAGGAGGCCACTGAGTGCGCCAAGAAACTCGATATCAGCGCCGCCCGGCCTCTCTTCGAGCAGGTCCTGGCGATCGACTCCCAAAACCACCCTGCCATGATCGGCCTCTACAACCTGGAAAAAATCACCCCCCAGAGCGAACACTATCACAAGGCCTCGGAAAGGCTTCTGGCGCACCTGAGCCGGATTCCTTCGGAGAGTGAAACGCTTCTCGAGGTATTCAGGGAATATAACCGTCTCAGCAAGAAGATCAGACTTTCCCGGGACCTGCTCTACAAGATGATCGGCGGGTTCATCTCTTCGAAGCACCTGCGGGAGGCGGAAAGCCTTATCGCCTACTTGCTCAAGGTCTCCCCCCAATGGGAACACATCCCCCTTGCCGTGTTGAACCTGGCAAAGGCCTACCTCAGGACAGGGATGAAGGAAAAGGCCGCCAGGTGCCTTCAGATCCTCAGCGCCAAGTACCCGCAGACAAACGAATCCAAGATCGCCCGGAACATGCTCAGTCGGAGCCGTTAGCCCTTCAGCCTGCCTTCAGGCCTCCGAGGTACTGCTTGACATAAGGGATGATGTCGTGGTGGGGAAATTTTTTCGTCAGTCCCTGGAGGATGCCGACGGCTTTCGCGGGGTTGCCCAGTTTTTCGTTGATGATTTTCGCGCCCAGGAAGTAGGCTTTCGGCGCCAGGGGGCTGGAGGGGTTTCCCTTTATGAAGCGGTTGTAGGCATCGACGGCCCCTTTGTGGTTTCCGGCCTCGCTCAACGACCCGGCGACCTTGATCAAGGCAGGGGATGCGATCTTGAATTCAGGATACTGGATCAACTCCAGGTACACTTCGCAGAGCTTCGCCCTGTGGTTTTTCCCGGCGAGGATCTCCAGGTAGTTCTTCCCGTGTTCGAGCAACCCTGCGGTCATCTTCTTGACCTTGAGGAGCATGAAATACCGATCCGCCAGTTCCTGGTTGGTCATATGCCCCTTGGTCTCCTCCCGGATGGTGTCGATCGCCTCGTCGTGCTTCCCGTCCTTGATGAGCATGCTGACCCTTTTCAGGAGATCCTGCTCCGGGTCTTCCGAAAGATCTTCCGTTTTCGTATCCGAGTCGTCTTCCACGATGTCCACGCTGTAGCCGATCTCCTCGTGGTACTGGTATATGACATAACCCATCAAATGGTACGAGACGATCGTGTAGAAGCTTCCGGCCAGGGAGAAAAGGAAGGGCTGAATCCCTTTGGGAAGATAGGCAAGAACGTACGCGCCGAGGGCGCCCGGCGCTGCGCCCAGGAGGATGAGAAACACGTACATCAGCAGGTACCCCCACCCTATTCTCCAGGCCATGGTGACGAAAAGGACGGGGTTGATGGCGGCGATGAAGCTGTTCGTAGCGACCAGGACGATGATCATCGAGGGGATAGAGAGCAGAGCAAAAGCGACGAAAAGGAGGCCGATGACAGGCCCGAAGATGCTGAACACTTTGTAGGAGGCGAAACCTATGGCCACGAAGATGAAAACCTGCTTGAAGACCATTTGGAATTCGCTCGCGATGGTGCTGAAATTGAGGGGCGGCGGCGTGTTGATTTTCCCGTTGGCCGTGTTCTTGAGGGAAGCGTGGGAATACTTCAGTAGTACCCCCCACATTGCGAAGTTAAGGGCGATTCCGATCAGGGAACGGTCCGGGATCAGGGCTTCGGCTACGGCGAGGATAAACGCCAGGACCAGGGGCCACAGATGAAAAGGGTAAAGAAAAAACCTCGGGAGCCTGAGCCAGAAGGGCACCACCGTGTCTTCAAAAAAAGCCCTTTCAACCTGTTCGTCACATTTCGGGCAATAGTGGAAGTCCTTCTTCTTCCCGTATTGGTCAATCGTTCGTTTGCTCACGCAGCGATTGCACAAGAACACTTCGCATTTTGGACAGTCCCAATAAGCCTTTTCCTTTGGATGGTAGTCGCAGAAGTTCGCCATAGGGGGTTCCGCCTGTTCTGTGGAATAGAGAAAACCACACCTGTCGTTAGGTTCCAAAGCAGGCAACGACAAAGGTGTTTCAGGCACATCGAAGGGAGAAAGGGATCACGGTTTGAAGAGATCCTTTCTCCCCGAAAAACCGATCTTCCGGTGACGATGGAAACCATCACCCGAAGGCGCTGAAAACATTATACTTTTTTTCCGTCGGGATTTCAAGGGGCAAAATCCCGCTTGGAACCATGTCCTTGACGGACAACGGATGAACCTGTATCATACATCACAAGACTGAATGTGTTGCAGATCTCTTCCCATCGCGACAAAGCGAAGGAGGTTTGCCGACTATCACCTCTCCCTGTCCTCCAGAAAAGCAATTTCAATCGCCCTGCCTTTGTTCTTCATTTCCGGCTTTGCCGCCTTGCTGTACCAGGTGATTTGGCAGCGGATGCTATCGCTTTTCTCCGGAGTAGATGTCTATTCCGTCACTGTCATCGTGGCCGCCTTCATGGGAGGTCTTGGGTGCGGCAGTTTGTATGGCGGACATGTAGCTGACAGACGCTCAGCCAGGGACCTGCTGCGACTGTTCTCATTTTGTGAACTCGCCATCGCATTCTTCGCGCTCGGCAGCAAGTGGCTCTACTACGACTTGCTGTATCTTCAGCTGAACCGCTTAGGCAACTCGCCCGTTATCATGACGGGGGTGCTCTTCTTAAGCCTTCTGTGGCCTACATTTTTCATGGGCATGTCCCTGCCGCTCCTTTCTAAAGCGCTGACGCGGGATGTTCAGGCAGCACCCGGTACCATTGGTGGCTTATACGGCATCAACACCCTGGGAGCAGCCTGTGGCGCGTTCATTTCCGCGTGGATTCTGGTAAGGCTCCTCGGCTTTGAGCCAACGATCAAAATCGGGGTTGCCCTCAATTCACTGTGCGCCCTCGTCGCGATTCTGATGGCGCAGCGCCTTCCCATGACAAACCTTGCCCCTTCCGTGGCTCCCTCGCACCAATTCAGCCCGGGAGATTATGGGGTATCGGGCGAACCCCTGCACAAGACCTCCTCTTTCGCACTCCCGGCCTGGCTCACGATTTACGGGCTTTCCGGTTTCATCGCTCTTTCCCTGGAGATGGTGTGGTTCAGGCTTGTCGCTGTCATGGCAAAAATGGCCGCTTTTACCTTCGCGAACCTTTTAACGCTCTACTTGCTCGGGCTTGCGGCGGGCACCTTCGTAGGAATCCTGCTCGCCAGAAGGAGCAAAAACCCCGCTTTTGCATTCCTCATCCTGCAGGGAGGGATCCCGCTGTACGCAGGGCTGTCAATTTCATGGCTTGTTTCATCACTGGGAAGATCCCCTATGCTGGAGGGGATATGGTCTTATCTGAACATGGATGAAAATTTCGATTTCTGGGCAGCCCTTTTGGCTCTGGTGAACGACCCCTTCCGCCTCAATCATTTTTCTCCTGAGGTGCAGACGTTTGCGACGAACCTTTTCGTCTTATACTTCCTGATTCCGTTGTTCATAATCGTACCGCCCACCCTGATGATGGGTATCAGTTTTCCCTTTCTGCAAAAGGTTGTGCAAACGGACACTTTCGCCCTCGGACGCCGTGTCGGCTGGCTTCAGACAGCCAATATCCTTGGCTGCACCTTAGGCACTGTTCTCACCAGCTGGCTTTTTTTCAAATTTATCGGTACCGCTGGCACGCTGAAGGTGCTCACCCTGTTCGGGGTAGTCTTCATCCTGCTTGCGTTCTGTGCGCGACCTTTCAAACATTCGGCGTACAGAATTCTTTTTGCATCGGTTGTCGGTTTCATTTGCGTCGTTGCTCTCATGGCGCCCGGCCGCTCGCTTCTCTGGTCCAAACTGCATGGTACAACGCCGGATAAAATCATCGTCGGCGAAGACGGCTCAGGTCTGTGCCTGCTCAAGGCTGATGGCCGCACTCCGGAACGTACCCTGCTTTACGTGGATGGGGTCAACCACAGCTCGCTACCATACGGCCGCATCCATACCTTCCTGGGTGCTCTGCCGGCCCTTCTCCATCCGAATCCGAAGGAAATAGCAGTGATTGGACTGGGATCGGGTGATACCGCTTTTTCTATAGGATGCCGCGAGGAAACAACTGAGATAACCTGCTTCGAAGTCGTCGCCCCCCAGATATCGATCTTACGGGAATTGGATCAACGCAAGACTTATGCCGCGTTGCGATCTTTACTAAGAGACGGGCGCATCAAACTGGATCTTACCGACGGAAGGCTGGCGATCATGCAGGCGAACAAAAAGTACGATATCATCGAAGCTGACGCTCTGTTTCCATACAGCACATACTCCGGGAATCTTTATTCTCTGGAGCACTTTTTTCTGCTTAGAAACCGCCTCAAGCCCGGCGGGATGGCGGTTACCTGGGCTCCGACTATGCGAACGGTGAGGACGTTTGCGAAAGTTTTTCCTCATGTGCTCATATTTCATTTCGGTCCGATACTGGTAGGGAGCAATGAGCCGATAGAGTTCAACCTCTCCAGGATCTGGGCTCTCTTGGACACCCCTTTCACGCGCTCCTATTTCGAAGAGTCAGGAATAGACCTGGAGACGGTGAAGTGGCATTTCACCCACTCGGGGATCAGTTCCATCACTCCAGCCTTTAACAGATCCCGGCTTTTGGACATCAACACCGACCTCTTTCCCAAAGACGAATATCTTCTTCCATGACGTTTTGTGATTTCCGGAGGTTTAGCTGAAAAGACGCCGGGGAATACCAAGCACGCCTCAGGCGCTGCCCCGCTGGCGGTGCGCCGCTCAACAAGCACACCACAAAGGGTTGAAGATATCACCCCATGGATTGCTTTTCCTTGACCCATAGGCCATGATCCGCCAACCTATCCTGTGCCGGCCCGGCGAATAACGGTATCGAACATTCTCACCCATGTTAGGGTGAAACCTGCCCTGGAAGATCTCCGCCCAGAAACTCAAGACGTATCAGGTTTTGGACGCGTTCGACCCGGCCGCCGAGACGCTCGGCCAGGTTCAGCTGCTCATCCAGGTAGGGGCCCGGCGAAAAAACCGCAAAGCGGATGCCATACCTCTCAAGATCAGCCCTGTGGCGCTCGAGGCGTTCCGAAAGAAAGGATGGGTCCAGGCCCTGCCAAAGGTGGGGATACCGGAAGTCCCTCTCCACCTGGAGGGTTTTCAGGTGGGACGGTGAGCGGGGAATCGTTCGTGGGAATGAGGTTATCTTTTTCCCATGAAATATCTGTTGGAGAAGCCCGTAGGGCTCGCGGGTGAGGTCCATCACGGCGAAGTCTCCGGCCTCCAGGGCGATCTTCCGGTAAACCGGATGCATGGAGGGCTCGGACTTCCCCGCTTCGCCCGGTAGGTATTCGAACAGGGTCATCCCGGCGAGCAGCACGGCCAGAAGAAATCGCAGCGACCCTCGGCCGATCCGTTCAAGACAGCCCCGGAGGCCGTAGGCGGCGAGGACGGAGAGCATGAGAGCCGTGAGAGGAATAAAGCGCGTCGGATCCCGTGACGCGCGGAGGGGCGGAAAGACCTCGTAAAGGAAAAGGAAGGGCATCGGGATATCGGTCTGCCAGTGGCCGGTCAACCGAAGGTTGGGGCCGAGAGTGAGAGCGATAAAAAAAAGAGCGGCAAGAACCCAGAAGCCGCTCCCCTCCTTGCGAAAGCGAACCGCACCGAGGATCGCGAGGACCCATGCCACAAACCCGAGGGTCGCTTCGCTCCGCATTCCCCGGATTTTCGTGTTCCAGTCGCTGAACCGGCCGCCCAGGGAAACGGCGTCGCCGTAAACCGGATGAAACCGGGTCGGCGTGAAAAGGGAGAGCAGGGAGGGGCTCCACATCCTCGCTTCATCCAGATCCATCTCCACCGTGGGCGACCCGGAAAGATAGACCCGGCCCTGCTGAAAAAGCTGCGGGGACGCGAGGAGAATGAAGAGCAGTGCCCCCGCTCCCAGGTAGCCCGCGAAACCGCGGCCTGCATCCTTCCACCGGAGCGCCAGCGTGTAGCCCAGCCAGAGGGCTGAAAAGATCATGAGGAACAGGGCGTATTCGAGGGAGGTGTAGTAAGCCAGGGCGAGCCAGAAGGCCACGGCAAAGGCGGACCGAAAACCCGGGTTTTCCCTGAGCCTCAGGAGAGAAAGCACGTAGAAAGGGAGAAACTCCATGGCCAGGAGGTTGAGGCTGACCATGTTCATGAGATGAAAAGGCACGAAGGCGTAGGAGAGGCCGGCGACAAGGCTTGCCGGCCGGCTTGCGGTGAGATGGAGGGCAAGCCGATAAGCTCCGAATCCGCTCAGCACGAAAGAGAGGAAGATGACGACGTTGAAGGCCACGACGAGCCCGGTGATGCCGCCCAGGGCAAGCTGAAAAGGGAGGGAGAAAAGAGCGTACAAAAGAGGATAGGTGTGAAAGGTCAGGGTGGTCCCGTTGGGATGAAATATCATGTCCGTCCAGTAGGGGTTTTTCAGGTCCAGGACCGCCTGCTTCGTCCACCAGAAATCCCAGAGAAAGATGAAGCTGTCCTGGGTGGCATAGCCCAGGGTGGTGATTTTTGTAGGAGGCAGGACATGCGGCCCGATCATCAGCAGCGAAACAAGGGCGAAGAAGAAAAGGGGCAGGAAGAAGTGACGCGAGAAGATCTTATGTGTGGCTTCTTTTCTTGACATGGTGGATACAGACCAGGGCGAAAAATCCACGCTGGGACGATGCCCTTCGCAAGTTGATATTGTATCAAATACCTGTCCCCTTCAACAAGGGCCTGTTGCGGCGGGACTTGCCGGAATGGCGGTGCGAAGATGTCCGAAGGGTTTAGAAAAGCGTGGCGATTGAAAAAGTCGCCCACCCCAGGACGCTTCCCGGCAGGATGCCGAGATAAAGGACGACGCACGATGCGAAG
>JAGUZM010000374.1 GCA_020060805.1 Deltaproteobacteria bacterium
CATGTGGTCCTGGGGATCGGGCAGGGGAATCCCGGGGTTTCCACCGCTGATGAGGAGGTTGTGGAGAGACTGATCCGGTGCATGAAGGAAAACCCGATAAAACGAATCAACGCGGCCCTTGCAAAAAAGAAATCCAACTATTCAGGGTCTCACCGAAACATCATGAATCAGCTCTTCGTCAGGAAGGGCTACGGCCATTCGAAGGTTCAGTCGCTCCAGCTGGAGATCAAGTACACGGGGTTTCGTGATCCCGGGAGCATCAAGACATCGGCCGGAGCCATTTCCGCAGCCCTGGCCGATTTCATCGCCCCTGGTTCTTCTCAGTAATTCCTCATCCAGACCGGGTCTTACGTCTTTCTCTGCCCCCCCACCGCGATACTGCTTTTCCTGGATCACCCGGCTATCACACATAGGGAGAAATCTCTTGACAGAGCCACCCGGGGACGCAATCAACCACACAGGAGTCCAATCCCTGTAGCGTAGGAAGGCCGTGTGCTGATCGGAACGGTGCGAGGGGACAGGTCTCCGAGTATAAACCGGACATCCTGGGCATGTCCGCTCTCCTCACCACGACCATGGAGGAGATGCACAAGGTCATTGCGGCGCTCAAGGCCGGAGGCCTTCGCCATCAGGTGAAGGTAATTGTCGGCGGTGCGCCCGTGAATGCGAAGTTTGCCGGAGAAATCGGCGCCGATGGCTATGCTGCAGACGCGGGCGAAGCGGTGGATGTCTGCAAGCACCTTGCGGCGGAGAAATATCGTTGATCCAAGTCCATTTCAGGCAACCCTCCTCGCCACTTCGTCGGCTGTCAGCGAGCTTGAATTCCGCGTTCGGACGTGGAGAGGTTACTCCGGAGACAGGCGAAAAGGATTCGATGAGAGGGAAAGTGCTCCCTGCGGAAAAGCGTTTTAAGAAGGCAGCTTAAAACCGATCAGCCGACCCTCACATATCCAGGTCATGTCCAGAGAGAGCCGGTAGATCGCTTTTCCCGTTCCCGGTTCTGTTTTCTGACCCTTGCGATTTCAAGGGAGACGAGATTCCGCCGGGGTTTTTTATTCCCCAGGAAGCCTTGATACACAAGGGCTTTGATGGCGGTTTTGATGGCGCGGAGCTCTCGCCCCCGAGCCTCGACTTGCTGCCTGTAGCTTTCCAAGGTCGCAGGAGAGAGGGGCTTCCATCTCCTGGAGTTCTTCCCCTTTCCCAGCGCCTTTTTTTTCTTATGAAGGTCCCTCACGACATCCCGATAAATCTTGAGAAGGTGTCTTGGGTTCTCCCGTGAGAAAGCCTCACGAAAATGCCTGATCACCATTCGCCTTTCGTTTTTCATCCCAGGCTCCTGACCAATCACCTGAATCGTTCTTCCAGTCCCGCAAAGACTATTTCACCCTCTCAGCCGAGGGGCCGTCTATTTTCCCGATTCACCCCTCAGCCCATCCTGTTCCCGAACTTGAAACATAAGTAGTCACTTACTTATTTAGTATGAGTACTTCTCTTCGTCAAGCCGGAAGTCAACGGGCTGTTCCGCGCACCCCATCGTTGATGAGGTCCTTTAAATTTGTAGGGCGGCGATGTGTTGGTTACTTTCCTGCGCAATTCTCTGCGGTCAAAAACACCGATCAGGGCAGCGGCCTGATCGGCAAGGATAAGCTTTTACCGAATGCTTCGATCAAACGAAAAAGAAAGGCTTGACAAAAAGCCTAGGTCTTAGTAAAGTCGCGCTCAAATGAGCAATATTATATCAAATGAGCAAGCCATCCATTTTCAAGAAGACGCTCTTGAGACGAACCGGCTCGCCGTGAAGGTATGCAGGCTCTTCTATGAGGAGAATCTCACCAAGGTAGAAATCGAAAGAAGACTCCACATTTCGCGCTTCAAGGTAGCGCGAATTCTCAGAGAGGCCGAGCGGGTGGGGTTGGTTACAATCCAAATTAAGGAACCTCAACCGGACCTCTCCGACCTGGAATCCGAGGTGGAATCGCGATTCGGCCTCAAAAGCGTCGCCCTCGTGTGGGACGATGGACAGTCGCTGAACCTTCTGAAAAAGAAGGTAGGCAAGGTAGCTGCGGATTACGTCCTTGGAATTCTCCGGGAAGAAGATGTCCTCGGTGTTGGCTGGGGTACCACCACGTTCGAACTGGTCAATGCTCTCCCCGATAGAATCAAATTAAACGTTCGAGTGGTCCAGGTCAGCGGAGGAAACACGGCCATTGAATCTGGGATTGACAGCCAGGCTCTCACGATGAGGCTGGGCAGGAAATTCGGGGTGGAACCATACCTGTTGCACGCCCCGACATTCGTGGACAGGCCGGAAACGCGGGAAATGCTGATGAAGGAAAGTGCATTCCGCCAGATATTTGAGATTTACAACAAGTGCACCGTTCTGATTGCCGGTGTCGGCGCGTTTCTCCCAGGGGGATTCGTTGGGAGCCGTAACATCAGCCCCTCAGAAATGGCCTTGCTTCATAGGCAAAAGGCAGCGGGAGAATTCCTGACTTACTGTTTTGACCTGGAAGGTAATCCATGCCGCACCGAGACGTTGAATCGCACGATTGCCATCCCAATCGAGGTGATCAAGAAAATTCCATGCTCGATCGCAGTGGCGGTTGGTAGCCAGAAGGCAGGGGCGGTTCTTGGGACCATCCGTGCAGGTCTTATCAACACCCTGATCACGGACACGACAACGGCAAGAACCCTATTAGATAACCTCACAAAGAAAAAACGGAAGGGAGGAAAGACATGAGTGACGAGTCCAAGAGAATGGATGTGCCGGGCGGGGAAAAATCTTCTAATCCATCAGGCATGACACGCAGGGAATTCATGAAAACCTCCGCTGCGGCGGGTGTGGCCGTAGGGATAGGAGGAATGATTCTGGGGGCTCCTGCGGTATTGCGAGGCGCTGAACCCGCTCCGATCAAGTTTGGCTTATTGGAGGACCGGTCTGGTAACTTCGCGATTTTCGGGCTCAATAAGTGGCATGGGACCCAGCTTGCGATCAAGGAAATCAACGAGGGCTGGACCCTTGACGGTGGCGTGCAGGGCCCCGGAGGCCCCGGCGTGTACGCAAAGATTGCCCCGAAGCCACCCACGGAGAACATCAAGGCCGTGGTCGATAAAGGAGGCAACCCTGACAAGGATAGTACGGTATGGACAGAGAGCGAAGAGTATCTTATCAAGTCCGGGGATAAAGGAGTGCTGGGGCGGAAGATAGAACTCATCGCCCCTGACCCTCAGTCCGACAACACCCAGTTTCAGGCCTTGTCGCGACGGCTGATTCTCAACGAAAAAGTCGATGTCATTATGGCCGGCTTCGCGAGCGCCGAGCGGGAGGCCATTCGACCGATCATGAATCAGAACAAAATGCTCTACTTTTACAATAACCAGTACGAAGGAGGTGTTGCAGACAGGTACACTTTCTGTACCGGCGCCGTTCCAGAGCAGCAGATCGTCCCGGTCATGCAATACATGATCAAGAATTTTGGCCCGAAGATCTATACGCTTGCGGCGGATTACAACTTCGGTCAACTGAGCGCGGCATGGACCCGGGCCATGGCGCCCATTTTGAATGCTCAGGTCATCGGGGAGGAATTCATCCCGTTGAGCGTATCCCAGTTCAGTTCCAGCATCGCCCGTATCCAGGCGGCTAAACCAGACTGGCTGATGATGTACATCACTGGCCAGAACCATTCGAACTATTACCCGCAAGCCAATGCAGCAGGAATCAAGATCCCCATGGGATCGAGCATCAACATCGCCCAGGGGTTTGAGCACAGACGGTTCGCCGCCCCGGCTCTTGCCAGATTCCACGTCACCGCGAGTTATATGGAAGAGATCCCCACACCCCGCAATCGTCTGTTTGTCGAGAGGTGGCGAAAGATGTGGCCCGATGAGCCATACATGGCCATGGAAGGGCACAGTGCCTATGTGGCAACCCATCTGTACGCGAAAGCTGTGCGCCTTGCGGGTACGACGGACAAGGAAGCGGTCATCAAGGCGCTTGAGTCAGGTATCGGTGTGGAGGCGCCGGCAGGCTGGGTTTTTATGGATCCCGCGACGCATCATCTTAGCCAGTACATACGCCTTGCCCGTTGCGACGAAGAGCACAACATCACTTTCGTGACGGAGTGGCCGTATATTGAGCCGTGGTGGACGCGGCGGCTTGGGGTAAATCTGGTTAGGAATGCTGAATCCAAACAGTACATCCCGGATGAAGACCCATTCTTCAAAATGTTCCAGAAGAAGAAATAGCCCGATCATCTGGCAGGAGGCGGCCGGATAATGTGCGTTTCGCGACAAGACAGGATGCAGCACAAATAGTGACTTTCAAAGATGAACGGGTGCCCCCTGCCTTTAGGCCCCATGGTGAAGCGGCCCTGAAGGCAGGGGCACCAACGATTCTTGATCAGACGAAAGGGTCTCATCCAAAAGCTATACGGGGTCGCATGAAAGAGGGTTTCAAATGAGTCTTGCATACATCGTAAGCCTATTCTACCAGTATGCTGACAATGTAGCATTCCTGCTCCTCGCAGCAGTAGGGCTCATGATCATCTTGGGAGTGATTGATGTGATCAACCTCGCCCACGGTGAGCTTATCATGATGGGGGCGTACATCACGACGATCGCTTATAATCAGGCTCATTTGCCCCTACCGGTGTGTATCGTACTCAGCGTGATTGGCGTAGGCCTGTTTGGGATGTTTCTGGAGCGCACGGTGATCCGAAGGTTCTACAACGATAAACTCGGCGCCCTGGTCGCCACGTGGGGAATCGGCCTGATTCTAAGCCAGGGGAACCTGCTTTTGTTGGGACCATCCATGCAGTCTGTTCCTCTTCCTGAGTGGACGATATCCTTTGGAGGATATTCATTTGGTGGGTACCGGCTGCTGCTTTTCGGAATCGCGATCCTCGTGGTGCTGTCTGCTTGGTGGTTTTTCTACAACACACGGTTGGGCGTCCAAACAAGGGCGACGATGCAGAATGCAAAAATGGCCCAATCCCTCGGGGTTGATACCCGCCGCATCTACCTGCTGACATTTGCGGCTGGCTCTGCGTTGGCAGGCCTCACGGGTGCCCTCTACGCGCCGACCACCACCATCGTCCCCCTCATGGGGACGACGTTCGTCGACGTCGCTTTTATCACAGTTGTCGTAGGAGGTGGAGCAAACCCAATTCTTGGTGCTTTGACGAGTTCGGCGTTGTTGTCTGTCGTGTCAACACAGCTCTCCAGCACCTTCGGCACTTTCATTGGCAGGATCGGACTGCTCATCGCAGCCCTTGTGGTTATTCGGTTCCTCCCTCAGGGGATTTCAGGTTATCTCCGGGATATGAAACGCAGACGCATGGCGAGGGCTTCGGCATGAACAGGGGAGGATATCGCCACATATGGCGCACCCTGAACGGGCCGCAGGAACTCGGTCATGGATCAGCCTTTTGGGTTGTGTTCGTTGTCCTTGGGGCCGGCTTGTTGGTCTATTCCCTCGTCGGGTCCACCTTTTCCCTTTCGAACCTGGCGAACTTCCTCGCCTACGTCCCAATGGGCCTTGGCTTGGGGCTGTTGTGGGGATACTGCGGCGTCTTGAGCTTTGGACAGGCGGCCTTCTTCGGTGTGTCCGGTTATGTTTACGGGATTGTCGCCGGTAACCTGATTGGCACGTCCGGGGGGACGCTGCTGGCCGCAGCGTGCGGGATCGGCGCATCCATGCTGATGGCGACTGCCTTTGGCTATTTCGTCTTTTATGGCCAAGTCAGTGGCTGGATTATTCCCCTTCTGACCCTCGTTCTCTCGCTGATCCTCGAGACCTTCATGGCCCAGACGGCGGGATACCAATGGCGCCTGGGAAGAGTTCTATTCGGCGGCTATAACGGCATGACGAATATCCCGTCCCTCCGAGTCGGACCAGTCGAGTTCTTAGGGGCGTCAACAGCATTCTATTTGTTGGTCGTGGGAGTGATGATCGCGGTCTACTTGGGCCTTCGCCTGTTGGTCAACTCTCGGTATGGTCATGTGGTTGCAGGGGTACGTGAAGATGCGGAGAGGACCAGGATGCTCGGGTACAACGTAGACCTCATTCAGGTGCAGGTGTTCACCCTTGCAGCAGGCCTTGCCGGCCTGAGCGGGGTGCTGTATGTGTCATGGGGTAACTACATGAATCCTTCCAGCATGGGCTTGGTGGCTGCGACGCTGCCGGTCATATGGACGGCCGTCGGGGGGAGACATAGCCTGCTTGCCGTTTTGCTCTCCACCGTTGCACTGCGTTATCTGGCCGACGCCCTCGCTGTGCGGGGAGGAGAGTACGCTTTCCTTATCTTGGGTGCACTCCTTCTGACCACGATGTTATTTTTTCCGGCCGGTATTGTCGTCTCGGTAGCGCGGCGATGGCAAAAACGGAAGAGGCGAGGCACTACAACCTCGGGCAACCATTTGCCGGAAGCCAACGAGAGCCGTTCGTTTCATGAGGCGAAAAGGATGAGCCATGGTGAATCAGGCCCTGCTGCAAGTTAAAGACCTGACCAAGTCCTTTGGCGGTGTTCGCGCTGTGGATCACGTAAACCTTGCCCTCGCCCACGGTGAGCTGCGGTGTCTGATTGGACCAAACGGGGCTGGCAAATCCACGCTTTTCAGCCTGCTCTCGGGGCTACAAAAGCCGGATGCCGGTCAGATCATCTTCAAAGGCAAAGACATCACGTCTCTCCCACCCTTTCGGCGAGTGCAAAAGGGGTTATGCCAGAAGTTCCAGACCACCAGGGTCTATCGAGGGTTGACCATGGCCCAGAACCTGTTCATCGCAAGACGGGTGGGTCGTGGTATTGAGAACAGGAATCACCGTCTTGATTGGGCATTAAAGACATTGGGGCTGGAGGCACAAGCTGAACGCCCCGCAGGAGAATTACCCCACAGCCATCAACAGTGGCTGGAGATCTGCATGGCCCTGGCTACAGAGCCAGAACTTCTTCTCCTGGATGAACCCACCGCCGGGATGACGCCGGAGGAAGCGGCTCTGACTGCCCAATTCGTCATCGGTCTAAATTCCCAGGGTATGACCGTCATCATTGTAGAGCATGACATGGCTTTTGTGCGGCAGATCGCGCGGTTTGTCACCGTTTTGCACTACGGGAGCATTTTCGCTGAGGGACCACTCGCGGAAATTGAGTCAAATCAGGACGTGCGACGTATCTACCTGGGGGAGCGGTAAACGAATGACCTCACCACTTCTTGAAGTTCAAAATATTTGGGCAGGCTATGGGAGCGGCGACATCCTGCAGGGGGTTACACTCAGGATAGAGCGCGGGGAGATTGTGGCCACGATAGGGCGGAACGGCGTCGGAAAGTCTACATTGATGAAAACGATCATAGGGATCTTGCCAGTGAATCGGGGGGACGTCTACTTAAAGGGAGAAACAATCACAGGCCTCGGAGCGGAACACCGGGCATGGTGCGGTATCGGGTATGTCCCTCAAGGACGAGAAATCTTCCCCGAGTTAACGGTCGAGGAGAATCTCCTCATGGGCGAGACGATTAACGCCCGCAAACAGCGGCCACGGTATGACCTGGTTTATGAGTATTTCCCCGTCCTACAAGAGAGGCGACGACAGAGTGCGGGCACTTTCAGCGGAGGGCAGCAGCAAATGCTGGCGATCGGTCGGGCGCTGATCGGACGGCCGGAACTTTTGCTTTTGGACGAGCCTTCCATGGGCATCCAGCCGAACATCATTCAGGAGATCGGTCGAGCCCTGGTCAAACTCAACCAGGAAGAGGGCCTGACCATTCTTCTGGTTGAGCAGAATACGGGATTGATTGCCCAGGTTGCCCATCGCGCGTACGCGATGGACAAAGGGCGCATCGTGGCGACATTGAGTCAGGAGAAGCTGGCTGACAGGAATGCGCTCGTGCAGTACTTAGCGCTATAAAGGCACTGAGACCATCGGCAGCGCCGGGAAATAGAGAAGGAGGTGGTCCATGACCACGCACCATCTTACGGAAAAGGCCCAAGGGCAGTATCACTACACCATCGGCCCTTACGCCAAGCCGGTTCTGAAAGTGAAGCCAGGGGATAGGGTTGATATCGAAACGCTGGACGCCTTTGGCGGCAAAATCAAGGATGAACAAACAAAACCGAGTCAGGTCCTGGAATTTCCGAACGTCAACCCCTTGAACGGCCCGATTTATGTAGATGGAGCGGAAAAAGGGGATGCTCTCAAAGTGGAGATCAAGTCCATCAAACCGCGCGGACCTCAACCGCGGGGCACCACTTGTTTGATTCCCTTTTTCGGTGGGCTGACCGG
>JAGUZM010000410.1 GCA_020060805.1 Deltaproteobacteria bacterium
CGAGGCGGATGTCATCGGAGAAGGAACCTATGCCTACGAGAACCTCCCGAACCCGCTCCCCATCGAGCCCCCGGGCGTGATCGCCGAATGGGAGGGGCCTCAAAAACTGACTGTCTGGTCCGCAACGCAGAGCGCCTCGTGGCACCGTTTCATCATGCTCTCCAAGATGGGTTTTCCCGATATCCGCACGATCAGCACCCATTGCGGCGGGAGTTTCGGTTCCAAGAACTACTCCGGCCAACCTCTGTTCTACGCGGCCGCCCTGGCCAAAGCGGCGGGGAGGCCCGTCAAAATCATGTATACGAAGGAAGAGCACATGGGTGCCTTTGCGCTCCGGCTGGGCTCCCGGTTCAGGGGCAAGGTCGGTATGAAAAGAGACGGCACGGTCACGGCCGTCGCAGGGACGTGGTTTGTGGACACCGGCGCTTTTTCGGACATGGCCCAGGCTCAGGTGGCTGTGGGATGCGGAGAGGCGCAGCTGATGCTCAGGTGCCCTAACTGGGATCTGAAAACCAAGCTGGTATGCACGAACCGAAACCCCTCGGGGATCGTCAGGGGGTTCGGCGGGCAGGAACTGGAGAGTGCCTTTCATCCCCTTCTTTCGATCGCCATGGACAAGGCCGGCCTGGACCCTGTAGAGTTCTTCAAGAAGAACTACGTCAAACCCGGGGACGGCTACTACTGGAGAGAGGGAAACTGGTGGGTCAGCAGGGGAAGGGACTATTCAGAGGCGATCCTGGAGGGGGCCAGGGCCTTTGGATGGAAAGAGAAATGGAAAGGGTGGCTCAAACCGACCTCTGTCCGGGGAGCGAAACAGACCGGCGTGGGCCTGGGGGTTCACGGTAATGCGGACGTGGGGGAAGACGAGTCGGAGGCGTATGTGAGGCTCAACCCGGATGCGACGGCGACCATCCACGTTTGCGTTTCCGAATGCGGGAGCGGGCAGAGGAGCAGCCTGTGCAAAATGGCTGCGGAGGTTCTCCAACTGCCCCTCGATCGCGTCAGCATGACGCCTCCGGACAGCCTGATCAACCCTTTCGATTTCGGGCTGGTCGGCTCCAGGGGCACCTATGCCGTCGGTTCCGCGGTCATCGCCGCTGCGGAGGATGCGCAAAAAAAGCTTTTCGAACTCGCCGCACCCGGCCTCGACGCGTCACCCGAAGACCTTGAAAGCGCGGATGGAAAGGTCTACGTGAAGGGGAGACCGGAGGATGCGATTCCCTGGAACAAGGTCATGGGGCTGATGCAGACATGCACGGGGTTCGGCCGGTTCAAGCCGGACTACTCGGTGCCGAATTTTCTGATCCTCTTCGCGGAAGTGGAGGTTGACACGGAGACGGGCAAGGTGGACCTGCTCCGCGTCGTGGCAGCCACGGATGTCGGCCAGGTCATCGACCCCCTCAGCCTCGAAGGCCAGATCTATGGTGGGCTCGGCGCTGCAGGAATCGACAGCGCCCTGTTCGAAGAATCGATCCTGGACAGAAAGCTCGGGCACTTGCTGAACATCAACATGATCGACTACAAGTGGCGGACTTTTTCAGAGCTTCCCGAGTTTCAAAACGTCATCCTCGAAACCCCGATTTCGACGCACCGCTACAAGGCGGTCGGGGTAGGGGAGATCGCGACCTCCCCTGGGCCGAGCGCGATCCTAATGGCTGCATCGAATGCCGTGGGGAAAAGGTTGTCGGAATACCCCTTGACCCCGGAAAAAATCCTCAGGGTCCTGGGAAAGGGTTAGTGTTGTTCACCCGGCCTGGGGGTCTGTCAGAGACAACCCCCGGCCTTCTGCGAGCGGGAAGGGTCGGAAAGCGCCTCAGGGGCCGACCTCCTGCCGGGGCGATGGGGTAAGACAGGGAGGAAGGATAAATGGACGGCGATGGATGGCATGAGACGAAGATCCGCGTGAGGTACAAGGACACCGACCGTCTCGGCGTGGTTTATTACGGAAACTATCTCACCTACTTCGAAATAGGCCGTGCCGAGTACATGCGCGACCTGGGCTATCCCTATTCCAGGGTCGAGTCAGAAGGGTTCAACCTGGTCGTGACGGAGGCGGCTGTTAAATACCAAGGCAACGTGGGGTATGATTCCCTGGTGACGGTCAGGACGGCGATCACCGAGGCGCGGGGGGCGCGGATGCGGTTCGATTACAAGGTGCTCGGCGAGGATGGAAACCTTCTCGTCTCCGGGCATACCGCTCACGGCTGCATCAACGCGAACAAGAAACCATCCAGGATACCGCCCGAGCTGATGGAGATTCTCCAGAGGAGAAAAATAGGGTAGGGGCGGTGGGGGAAGAGAATCGAATACGGCCGGGTCAGTAATTCATGATCTGGTCGTGAACATTGAAAATATACGCGATCAAAGCGGCCCTTGTCCACATGCCGTTGCGCTCCTGAGCCCAGTAAATGGCCCGGGGGTCCGGATCTATGGCGACGTCGATCTCGTCTCTCCGAGGGAAGGGGTGCATGATCACGGCGCTCGCCTTGACGATCGCCATGTCCTTCAGCCTCAGTTTGAACCTCGAGATATTCGTCCTGTTGGATTCCCCCGCGACCTCATCGTGCTCGTCCTGAATCCGGGTCATGTACACGGCGTCTGCCTCAGGGAGGGCGTTTTCGAGGGCTTCGGTCTCCATGCGATAGGGGATGTTGTGCCTCTGCAGGAACTGGCAGACATCCTCTTTCATCTGAAATGAGGTGGGCGCCGCGTAGATGATCTTCATGTCGTTGAAATTCTTCATCAGGTAAGAGAGGGACCTCACCGTCCTCCCCCTCCTGAGATCCCCGCACATCAGGATCGTTTTGCCGTCCAGCCCTCCCTGGAACTCGAAGGATTTCTGGAGGGTGTAGACGTCCAAGATCGCCTGGGTCGGGTGCTGGTCGCTTCCGGAACCTCCGTTGATCACCGGAACGGGCCGGTTGCTGAAATTGTTCAGAAGCCAGGCTGCGCGCTCGGCCATATTCTGGCCTTTGTGTCTCATGATGATGAGGTCGGTGTAAGAAGAAAAAGTGCGGAGGCTGTCATCAAAACTTTCCCCTTTCACCTCTGATGAGACGCTCGTGTCCCTGATTTCAGACGTTCTCATCCCCAGGATATGGCAGGCATTGTGGAAGGAGAGGAATGTCCTGGATGAAGGCTGGGCAAAGTAAAGCATGGCCCGCTTGTGAGCGAGGACGCTCTGGAGGAAGACGGAACCGGCCTTGCTTTTGGCTATGGAACGGAGCCGGCCGGTGATGCGGTAAATGTCGTCCAGGATCGGCCGGTTGAGCTGCTGGGAAATGATCATGTCAAAAATGCGGCCGTTCCTCTCGAAACAGGGGATTTTGACATCGCTCGCCTGGCTTTCGAATCGCGCATATTTTTCATCAAGGATGGTCATCAGGCCCTCCGGGGAGGAAAAAATGAAGGTTAAGAGCTGAGGAAGGACGAATGTTCAGTCGGCTGGGTTCGCAGGATAAGCCAGACCGACTTCCATGTCAAGGGGATCGAGAGCTTCCAAGGGTTCCCTATTTTTTCTTGAACACGGCTCTCCATCCGGTGGGCTGCTGGACAAAGGGGGCACAAACTTTGCTCACATCCCCGACCTGCTCCGTGATATGGAAAGCGCCGGGATCGATCGCCTTCACCATGGGCAGGATGCGGATCAGATCTTTTCGCCTGGAGACGATGTAAAGCAGGCTGACCGGTCCTGAAAGCCCCTCCCCTTTGAAAACCGTTACCCCGTATCCTGCTTCCCGGAGGTTGTCCGTCAGTTCTTTCCCCTTGTGCGCGCTGATGACCCTGAGGGTCAGATGGCCGGAGCCGATGCGCCTCTCCAGCATGATTCCGACCACGCTGCCTGTGGAAAAACCGAGGGCATAGAAGACGCCGAGGATCGGCTTGTCCATGATTTTTTGGACAACCGCTGAAATGACCACCAGCCACATGCTCACCTCGAAGAACCCCAGGATGAAGGCGGTTTTGGTCCTTCCCTGAACGATGCTGATGGTCCTCACGGTTCCCATGGTCACATCCGTCACACGCGCCAAGAAGACGAGGATTCCTGTGATCAATGTCACGGAATCAAGCCCAAGATCCATCCGTTTTTCTCCGTTCTTTTGTGAAACCCGGCAAGGTTTAAATATGTTCTTGCTCTTTTTTGAGCCGGGTGTCAATAGCAGGGTGCTGAAAAGGAACCGGCGAGTGTCCTGGGGCAGGAATCGGTTACCAAATCGAGCTGAGCTGGAGCCCCCCGGGGCTGTTCTCTCAGGGCCGCAATACTGCGTCGGGGCGTTTTGGACG
>JAGUZM010000064.1 GCA_020060805.1 Deltaproteobacteria bacterium
GCCGGGTGGTGTGACAGGGAAAGCTGGTGACAGCCTACCTATGTCAATTGTATAATGGCCTCCACCATGACATCCGACATCAAAAAACGGAAACTCCCAGGTTCCAGGGCAGACAGAGGACTCCTGAGCGAGCACTCTGCAAGGCTGCGGGAGCGGTATTTCAAGGTCTTCAGCGAAAAGGATCAAAAGCGGCATGTTGAAAGCCTGGCATTGCTCACCCATCGTCACCCTGTGGAGGTCCTGCTGGATCGGAAAAAGGAAGGGACCGTGGACTGCACGGTTCTCGCTTTCGACTATCCTTCGGAGTTTTCCGTCATCACCGGCATCCTGTCAGGCATGGGTTTTGACATCCTTTCCGGGGATGTGTTCACGTACGAAGGGATTCCCGAGAAAACCCGAAAGGTTCCGAGAAGGTCCCTGAAGCCCAAGGAGGAGCCTCCCATTCTCAAGAGGCGGCGCATCATAGATCACTTCACGGGCACTGTGGACTCTCCTGTGTCCTTTGAGGCATGGGGAAGGGAAGTGCGGCCGAGGATGGAGGAACTCATCGGGCTTCTCGAACAAGGCGATGAGTCGTCGGTGAGCGAAGCAAAGCGTCAGGTCAATGAGATGGTCGTGAATCGGCTCAGCCGCATCAGGAGACCTTCCCCACACCTTCTCTATCCTGTGGAGATGGAGATTGACAATACCCAAGGGGCTTTCACGCGGTTGAAGGTCGTCTCACAGGACACCCCGGCCTTTCTCTACGCTTTGTCAAACGCCCTGTCCCTCCATCGGTTGTCCATAGAGCACGTCAAAATCCGCACCATTCGGAACCGCATCGAGGATGAAATAGACCTGGTAGACCTGAAGGGCAGAAAAATCGAAGACCCTGAACTCCTCAACCGGGTCGAGCTCTCCGTTCTCCTCACCAAACAGTTCACCTACTTCCTGGGGGAGGCCCCGGATCCTTTCGGCGCTCTGTCCCGGTTCGAGCAACTGGTGGGAGAGATTTTGAGCAAACCAAAGCAGGGGCGATGGCTGGAACTGCTGACCGACCCCAGAGCCCTGCAAGATCTCGCGCGGCTCCTTGGGGCGAGCGAGTTCCTATGGGAGGATTTCATCCGCCTCCAGTACGAAACCCTCCTGCCCCTCTTGGGGCCATATGTGCGGGGCAAGCAATTCGCTGAGGGGAAGGACACGGTGAGAGGGAGAATAGGGGAGGCTCTCAGGGGCGCCGGGACCCTCGAGGAACAGGGAGAGAGGCTGAATGAGTTCAAGGACCGCGAGATCTTTGCGATCGATCTTGAGCAAATCCTGGGGAGGCTCGATTTTGAGGTCTTTTCGGAAAGGCTCACGGGACTTGCGGAGAACGTGGTCGCTGCGGCGGCAGAACTGGTTTATGCGGACCTGGCGAAGCGCTACGGACGCCCCAGGTCTGTGGCGGGGTTGGAAGCCGAATACGCGATTCTCGGGCTGGGAAAGCTGGGCGGTGCAGCCCTGGGCTATGCCTCCGACCTGGAACTGCTCTTTGTCTACAGCGACAGCGGCCGGACCGACGGGGAAAGACGCGTTGAAAACAATGAATTCTTCGATCTCCTGGTCAAGGGAATCACCAGGCTCATCCGGGCCAAGCGGGAAGGCATCTTTCATCTGGACCTCAGGCTGCGACCCTACGGGAGTGCCGGGCCCCTTGCCTGCAGCCTGGAAACCTTCTGCCGGTACTATGGCCGCGGCGGGGATGCCCTGTCCTATGAGCGCCTCGCCCTGGTTCGCATGCGAGCGATCGCAGGAGACCCGGAGCTCGGCAAGCGGCTCGAGCGGCTCAGGGATGAGATGATCTATTTCCAGGGGAACATGGACCTCACCGAGCTTCGCAACCTAAGGGAGAAGCAGTTCAGGGAAAAGACCGATGGGGGGAGGCTGAATGCAAAATTCAGCCCCGGCAGCCTCGTGGACCTCGAATACAGCGTCCAGATCCTCCAGGTGCGTCATGGAAAGGACACTCCGGAGCTGAGAACCCCCCTCATCCACAAGGCGCTGAAAGCCATGGGGGAGGCTGGCGTTCTCTCGCCGGACGAGGCGTCGAGCCTGAATACCAGCTACGGTTTTCTGAGGCGTTTGATCAACAGCATGCGGATGCTCCGGGGTTCGGCAAAGGATCTTTTTCTGCCGGCCCAGGGATCTGATGAACTGGCCCATCTGGCCAGGCGGATGGGCTACCAAACAGGGGGGCCCCTTGACCCCCAGGATCAGCTCAGAATCGATTTTGAAGACCATACGGCAAAGGTGCGCTTGTTCATCGAGCGCACTTTCGGACGGGAGTCTTTGCCCGGGAGGGGCGCAGGATCGGTCGCAGACCTGATCCTCTCAGACGTAATCCCCATGGGTGATGGATACCGGATTCTGCAGAATGCGGGAATCAAGGACGCAGAGAGGGCCTACGCAAACCTGAGAGGGCTGGCGGGAAGAGGCGTGAGGCGGGAGACCTTTGCGAAACTCGCCCTCCTTGCCTTTGACATCCTTTCGAGGAAGCCGGACCCGGACATGGCCCTCAACAACTGGGAGCGATTCATCCACGGCCTGGGAAGCCCGGAGTTTCACTATCACCTGCTCCTGTCCCAGCCCATGCGATTGGACATTCTCCTGAGCATTTTCTCGGGCAGCCAGTTTCTCTCCGACACCCTGGTGCGGAACCCCGGCTTCCTTGACTGGACGGTCATCCCCGAGGTGCTTCACCGCATGAGAGAAGGGAGAGACATAGAAGAGGAGCTCAGGAAAGCGGCCGGCACCTGTAACACCCATGGCGAATGGCTGAACAAACTGCGGCGGCTGCGGAGAAGGGAGATCCTCCGCATCGGCACGCGGGACATGTACCTGAGGGTCGGCACAAGAGATGTGATGACGGAGCTCTCGCGGCTGGCTGAAGCTTTTGCCAGGGTGGTCCTGAAAAGAGCTCTCGAAAGGCTCCAGGAAAAGGGAGCAGCGCTGAAGGACCTGGAGAGCCGGTTCTGCATCCTGGCCCTGGGGAAGCTGGGCGGAAACGAGCTTAATTACAGCTCCGACATCGACCTGCTCGGCTTCTGGGATGACAGGGTGAGGAAACAAAGCCCCGGGAAGCAGGTTGAGAACGGACTGGGGCTGTTTTTCGCAAAGGTGATGGAGGAAGTGAGCGCGGATCTCTCCAGGCACACGGAAGAAGGGTATGCGTACCGGGTGGACCTGCGTTTGCGGCCCTTCGGACGGGAAGGAGAACTGGTTCCAACCATCACGGGTTTGGAGGGCTACTACCGGGGAAAAGCATCCCTGTGGGAGATCCAATCGGCCTTGAAGATGAGGCCTGTTGCGGGAAATGAGAGGCTCGGGTACGAGTTGATCGGGAAAATCCAGCCCGTGTTGCTCACGAGGAGAAAGCGCTCCGCCATCGCGGATTCCATCGAAAAGATGCGAACCGGAGCGATCCGGGCCTCCTCCATGAGCCTCGGGGCCACGACGGACGTGAAGAGCGGTATCGGCGGCCTGCGGGACGTGGAATTCCTGGTGCAGGGGCTGCAACTCATTCACGCCCCGAAGGACCCTTCCCTTCTTGAAGGGAATACCCTCAGGGCACTGGAGTTGCTCCGCCAGGGTAAAGTCCTTCCTGACCCGGTTGCTGTGGCCCTCCAGGAAGATTACCTCTTTCTGAGGCAGGTGGAGCACTGCCTTCAGATCCTGGAAGACAGGCAGATCCATTCGATCCCGAAGGACAGGGAAGAACTGAACGCAATGGGGAAA
>JAGUZM010000220.1 GCA_020060805.1 Deltaproteobacteria bacterium
CAGAGGCCGAACCACCATGTCTCGAAGGTGGAGGAGGCCTCGGGAGGGTTGAAAAGGAGAAAGAGCGACGCCGCAAGGGCAAGGGAGCCCACGGCGATGTAAGGCCGCCGTCTTCCGAAGGGGGTCCGGGTCCTGTCGGAAACATACCCGAACAAAGGGTCGGTGACGGCGTCGAAGATCCGCACGGCGAGGAGGAGAAAACCCAGGACCCCGATGTGCACACCCACCACATCGGTGTAGAACTTGGGGATGTACACATACACCGGGATTCCCACCACCGCCAGAGTGAAGGCAGGGGAGGCATAGGCAAGCTTCATTGCCAGGGAGAGTTTCATCAACCGCACCTCTCCCCCGGCCGCAGATCCTTGGTACACAAGTGAAACATAGGAATGGTCACACCCGCCTTTTCTCGTGATCTCGTCCTCTTTCGTTCATGGGTTCAGGGGCCAGAAGAAAGGCAGGGCGGCCATGACGACGAGCAAGGTCACAAGGGTCAAGAGCCCCCCCACTTTCAGGTAATCGATGAACCGGTAGCCGCCGGGCCCCATGACCAGGATATTGGCCGGATGAGAGATCGGGGTTGTAAAGCTGGCCGAGGCGGCCACCGCCATGGCCATCATCAAGGCATGCTGGGATACGGACATTTGAGTCGCCGTGTTGAGGACCACGGGCGCCATCAGGACCACGAGGGCGGCCGTAGGGATGAAACAGGTTGCCAGAAACGTGAGAAGCAGGAGACCGAGCATCACCGCGATCGGGCCGAAAGGGCCGACGAGGCTGACCATGCCTTCTGCCAGGTATTTTGCGGCACCGCTTTGATCCAATGCGGTGCCGAGGGGGAACATGCCCGCGATCAGGAACACGGCCTTCCACTCGATATAGCGGTAAGCCTCCTCCATGGTGAGGCAGCGGCCCATGACCATCAGGGCCGCGCCCACGACGGCGGCGATGTAAATCGGGATCAACCCTGCGATGACCGGAACAAAGGTGACCACCATGATCACGGCAGCCAGTTTCGCCTTTTCCTGCCTGGGGACCTCTTGGGCGGATTCGGTGAGGACGATGAAGTCAGGTTCGCGTCCCAGAATATTCAGCATCGCCCGCTCTCCGTAAAGGAGCAGGGCGTCGCCGAAGTTCAGGGTCATATCGCGCAGGTCTGAATGATGGGCCTTCCCCTGCCGCCAGACGGCCAGGACGCTCAAGCCGTATTTTTCCCTGAAGTGGATGTTGCGAAGCGTCTTCCCGGCGAGGCGGGAATAGGGGGAAAGCACGGTTTCGACGAGGCCGACGGTTTCCGAGACGAGCTTACTCAAATCCGGCGTGCTGGTGCGATCGACCTTGAGCTGCTCCAGGGCGTGCAGAATATCGATGCCCTCCATTCGGGCCTCCACCACCAGGCGGTCGTCTTCCTTAATGCTTTCTTCCGGGTCCGGCATGCGCACGGTCCCGTCACTCCGTGCGATACAAAGCACACGGATGCCCAGGGCATCACCCAGACGGCTCTCTTTCAAGGTGTGGCCGATCAGGGCCGAGTCCCCCGGGACGGCCATCAGAAGCAGCCTCTCCTGCAAGTGGTAAACGTCGGTCAGGTCGATCCGGGTCACCGGCCGAAACGCTTCGAACTCCGAGGAACCTGCGAGAGCCTCCAGTTGCTGGGGCTTTCCCTGAAGAAGGAGCGCGTCCTGCTCTGCGAGCGGTTCGTCCTGAAGGTTGGTCCTGCGGACCACTCCGCCCCGCCGAATCGCCAGAACCATGGCGTCGAAGCGGTTGCGAAAATCGATTTCACTGAGGGTCTTGCCGACGAACTCGGAACCTTTCGGCAATACCACCTCGGCCAGGTTGATGTCTTTTGAAAAGGCCGATGCAATATCTATTCTGTCTTTTTCAACGGTCAATCGCTGCCAGCTTTTCACCCGCTCAAAGGAATCGAGCTTTCCCTTGACGATGAGTCTGTCGTTTTCCTGGAGCTTCTGGGAAGGTTTCGGTGCGAGCAGGGTTTTGTCCCGGCGCTTGATGGCAATCACGTTGAGTCCAAGGGCAGATCCGAGCCGGCTCTCTGCCAGGGATCGGTTGGCGAGGGCCGACCCCGGCGGCACGTGGATCGAGAAGACCCGTTCCTGCAACCGGTAGGACAGGCCCAGATCAGCGGATGACCTGGGAGAAGGCTCCTTGGCCATGTTCCGCCGGGGCAACAGGCGCCGACCGATCAGGGCCATGAAGGCAACGCCCACGACAAAAACAAGGCCTCCCACCGGGGTGAAGTCGAACAGGGAAAAAGGGGTCAGACCGGCCTTGCGAAGCTCTTCACTGACGAGGATGTTGGGAGGCGTTCCGATCTGGGTGATGAGCCCGCCCAGGAGGGAGCCGTAAGCCAGCGGCATCAGAAGGCCGGAAGGCGCCATGCCTGTGCTGCGGGCGATGTCCATCACCACGGGCAGCAAAAGGGCGGCGACGGCCACGTTATTCATGAACGCGGACAGAAGACCCGCGCAGACCATGATGATGATCACCATCATCGTCTCGCTCTTCCCTGCCAGTCTCAACAGCCGGCTTCCGAGAAGGTTGCCGACGCCGGTCCGCGTCAGCCCACCGCTGAGGATGAACACAGCCCACACCGTGACGACGGCGGGATTGCTGAACCCCGAGAGCGCTTCGCCGGGGCTGACCAGGCCTGTCATGGCCAGGATCCCCAACACCAGCAAAGCCGTCACTTCCAGGGGCAACCACTCGCTGATCAGGAAGACGATCGCGACGGCCAAGATGAACAGGACCAGAGCGATTTGTGGCGTCATAGCGGTAAATCCCTTCGTGGGAAATTAAACCCAAAAGCCTGTGCCCAGCATGTGGTCAGACTGTTTTTCGTTTGAGGGAAAAGCCCCTTGCGGAGCATCAGGGGTTTTCTGCGGCAGCTGTCCCGATTCCTGCACATGAAAGCTCATCCCAGAGTTTTTCCCGGGGGAGGCCGATAGAGTCACGGGGGAACAGCTTTTTGTAATGAAGATAAACTAGTGTTCGGCTTTAAGAATGTCAAATCACGGGCCTAACGATCAATTTCAGGACCGAGGCACACAATTGAATCAGTGTTTTCCCTTGACGCGCCTTTGTGAAACCGCTATGCTGCAATGACTAAAAAATATATGGTCCAAGAGGATTCTAGACCTGTGTCGATTTCCCGCCGAATGATCACCCAGACCGTACTCACCAAGCGCACCATAAAGCGCACGGCGACGCCTTTGGGGTCATTCGACGGCGGACCATGATGTAGCAGGTCATTCTATTCAGGGCAGTTTCGGAGCCCGCCGTCGAAGAAAAGACGGCGGGCTCCTTAATTTTTCCAGGGGAGGTAATGGCGATGTATCAGAAAGTCAGGGTGGGTGTCATCGGTGCTACGGGGATGGTCGGTCAGAACTACGTCCGGCTGTTGAGTCAAAACCCATGGTTCGAGGTGACCCATGTTGCTGCGTCACCTCGCTCTGCCGGAAAGCGCTACAGGGAGGCTGTTGCCGGGAGGTGGCATATGGCCACCGAGATCCCGGAAGCCACGGCGGGCCTCATCGTCGAAGACGCGAGCGACGTCGATAAGGCTGCTGAAAGATGCTCCGTGATCTTCTCGGCCGTGGACATGCAAAAAGACGCGGTGAGAAAACTGGAGATGGACTATGCGGCAAGGGGCTTTGCCGTGATTTCCAATAACTCCGCCCACCGGTTGACCGATGAC
>JAGUZM010000321.1 GCA_020060805.1 Deltaproteobacteria bacterium
AAAGGCATCTGGGGGATCCGAAGCATATCTGAAACAGCTTTTTCTTCCATCCCGACCACCCATCCCTGCCAGGCGAGCAAGGCCATGATGAAGAGACTGAAGAGGGTGGTCACCACGTTGACCACAAGGCGCGCCCTTTCAGGGAGGCGATCCAGGAGCATGGAGACGCGGACATGGCCTTTCGCTTGCTGGGTGAAGGCAACACCCAGAAGGATGAAGATGGCCAGCATGTAGCTGGAAAGCTCGACAACGCCGGGAAGGGGCCGGGCCCAGAGGGCCCGGCCGACCACGTCAACAGAGGTCATGAGCATCATGGGGATGAGAAAAAACATCCCGACCACGCTCACACCGAGGCTCAGTTTGTGGATTCCTTTTGTCAGGAGATTCAATGGCCCCACAACCTCAACACTCCGGGCTCATTTCTTGGCCCATTCCGCAGGAAAGGCCGGGCAGGATGCACCATGCTTGTGCACCTCCTGGTTGTAAGAGATGACAGCTTCCTTTGCAGGGAGTCCTTTTCCCTCCAGGTCTTCAACCCACTTCTTGGTCTCCCCCTGGAAAAGCTTGAACCAGCGCTCCTGCTCTTGAGCCGCCACCTGATGGAGGTCAACGCCTTTGTCCTGAATCTCCTTCATCATGACCTTGTAAACCTCGCGATTGAGGCCGCCGGAGGTCCTGAACGGGTTGCCGCAGACTTCCATGATGATGGGTTTCAGGTCGTCGGGTGTGTTCTGCCAGCTCTTTTCGTTCATGATCACCCCTTCGGTGACGCATCCGAAAGTGGCCACCGCGCCGTATTTGGCCACTTCGTGCAGCTTGAAAGCGAGCACCAGAGGTGGACAGGTCACCAAGCCGTCCACGTTCTTGGTCTCCATGGCCAGGTACACATCTCCAAGGGGCATGAACACAGGCTCGGCTCCAAGGGCCTTGATATAGTTGGTCTGATGGCCGCCCGGCGACCTGATTCTGAGTCCTTTGATGTCATCGAGGGTGCGAACGGGCTTGGTCGTCCACATAAAGGCCTGGATGCATCCATTGAGCTCGATCATCTTGACGCCGGGGAATTCCTTCTTGAGGGCTTTTTCGTACATGGCGTTACCGATGTCCGTGCCCACGTCTTTGCCGTCCACCCAGGCGGACAGCGAAAGGACATCGCTCATCGGAAACCGGCCCGGAGTAAAGGTAGCCGTGAAATACCCCATATCCGACATGCCTTTGGCCACGATGTCATAATGCTCCGGTGCTTTGCCCAGAGCCGCTCCAGCGTAAAGGGTGTAGGTGATGCGGCCCCCGCTCTTCTCTTTGAGTTTCTCGAGCATCGGTTCCCACACCGTCTTGACTTCCCTGCTCATCGGCGGATGCCAGGTGCTGAACTTGATGTGCATGGAAGATTTTTGCTGGGCAAAAGTGCCCGAGGGAAGGGCAATCACAAAGGCCATCGCCAAAACCAACAACAGCAACAAATACTTTTTCATCGCTAACCCCCTTTCATTCCTGAAATGCAGGTCCCTCCCGGTCATGCACCTCAGTAGCAAATAATGTTTGTGCGCGATTCTATCCAAGGCCCAGGCCGCCGTCAAGGTTTATACCGCAACCCTGATTTACCATTCAGGCATCATCAGCGGCGTCTTGGTTTCACGGAGCCGATCGCCTCCACGATCTTCTGGTACCCCGTGCACCGGCACAGATTCCCTGAGATCGCTTTTCTGATTTGCTCTTCGCCGGGAGCGGGGTGTTGATCCAGAAGGCTTTTGGCGGAAAGGATCATGCCCGGTGTGCAAAACCCACACTGGATGGCTCCCTTGTCGATGAAGGCCTGCTGGAGGGGATGCAGTTTTCCGTCCGATTCGAGTCCCTCGATGGTCAAAATCTCTCTTCCGTCGGCCTGAACAGCAAGAACCAGGCAGGAATTAACCGGCTCGCCGTCCATGATCACCGTGCAGGCACCGCAATCGCCCACCTCGCAGCCGATCTTGGTGCCTGTCAGGCCGAGATCCTTTCGGATGACTTCAGAGAGGGTCCGGTTCGGTTCAACGCTTAGTTCATGGCTCCTGTCGTTGACCTTCAGGTGAATCGTTTTCTTCATCTAAAGCCCCATCATCCGCCATGGCAAGTTTGTCCGTGCTCCGTCGAGGTTTGTCGCCAAAAGACTTCATCACGAAAGCACGAAACCACGAAGGGCAAGAAAACCGTTTTCTTCAGATTTCCATTCTGTGTTTTCGTCCTTTCGCGCTTTCGTGATTCTGCTTTCCTTTTTCCTCTGCAGCCCCCTGCTTAAACAACGATTTCAACCTGCTTGCCCATGGGACGTTGCTTTTTCAAAGGCGATTCTCAAGGTCCTCTCCGTGAGCACCGCCACCATGGCGCGCCGGTAATCGGCAGAGCCTCTCAGGTCCGTGATGGGTTTGCTTTCACCCGCCGCCGCCTCCCCGGCTCTGAAGAACAAAGCCTCGTCCGGCTTCTCTCCCACGAGGAGGGTTTCCGCTTTCACCGCCCTCAAAGGGGTTGGGGCCACGGCCCCGAGAACGATACGGGCCGAGTCAATCCTTTCCCCTTCGCTCTCGAGGGATACAAAGCAGGCGACACTGACGATGCAAATCTCCAGGGCCTTTCTGAAACCGAGCTTCCAATAGGCGGCTCCTGAGCGGGGGGGAGGCTTTTCAATCAGGATCTCGGTGAGGATCTCTTCAGGTTCCATCAGGGTCTTCCCAGGACCCTGGAAGAAACCCTGGAGAGAGACCTTCCGCTTTCCGGAAGCGCTTTGCAGGATGACCCCCGCATCATAGGCCATCAGAGGAGGAGGGAGATCTGCGGCAGGTCTTGCAGAGACCAGGTTTCCGCCGATGGTGGCGAGGTTTCTGATGAGGGGCGAGC
The DNA here is from genome assembly GCA_020060805.1 of Deltaproteobacteria bacterium. Lineage (GTDB taxonomy): Bacteria > Desulfobacterota > DSM-4660 > Desulfatiglandales > HGW-15 > JAHECH01. The sequence goes on from JAGUZM010000321.1 coordinate 2,875, forward strand.
CAAGCCCCTGAGCTGCCTGGCCGAGAGCGCAAAAATCGGACAGGCCTTCCCCTGAACGGCACACCTCCGAGACCTTGAGACACGCACCGATTCCCACAAAACCGTCGGAAGACTCCACCCCTGCGAGTTCCGGGATCCTGCCGAGGGAGACCACCTTCTCCGGGGAGACAACACCCTTTTTCATGTTCACGATCAGGTCCGTGCCCCCCGCCATAAGCCTCGCTCTTTCCCTGAACTCAGCCATCATCTCGCAGGCTTCACTCAGGGTCCTCGGCTCGTGATAGTCGAACTTCGGTAAAAGCATAAGGGAGAACTCGTTAACCGGAGTACTGGAGTACTGAAGTTTTGGAGCGCTGGAGTACTGGAGTGATGGAGTAGTGAAAGCCGGAATAATGGAGTAATGGAATAGTGGAAGAATAGGATAATAGGAAAATC
>JAGUZM010000485.1 GCA_020060805.1 Deltaproteobacteria bacterium
CAGGCCTCTTTTCCTCACCTCATCGGTCAAGGGGTCTCAGGAGGCGGCAGCGTGGCTGTACCTCCGGGGCAAGGCGATGACGAAGCAATCCCAAGACCTTTTGACGATCCTCCGGGATATTCTCCTCGGCCTCCGCCTGGACAACAGGGAGCGCTTCCGCCAGATGGTTTACGAAGCCAAAGCGAGGCTCGAGCACCAGCTGGTGCCTTCAGGGCATCAGTTCGTGGACCTGCGCCTCAGGGCTCCGTACTCGGAGGCGGACTGGGCGGTGGAGCAATTCAGGGGGATCAGCCAGGTCTTCTTCGTGAGATCCCTTGCAAAGGCGGTCGACGAGGACTGGCCGGGCGTCCTTGCCCGGCTTCAGGACATGCTGCGCATCCTGGTGAACCGAGACGCTCTTTTGCTCAACATCACCCTCGACGAGAAAGGATGGACCCGGTTCCAGCCCCAGGTCGCCGGATTCCTGGACAGCTTGCCCGCCTCGCCGCCGATAGGGGCGAAGTGGCAGCCTGAGAGTGTGACCGATCCTGAAGCGATGATCATCCCGGCTCAGGTGAATTACGTGGGGAAGGGGGCAAGCCTCTACGCTCAGGGGTACCGGTTCCACGGTTCATGCCATGTGATAAACCGCTATCTTCGCAATGCGTGGCTGTGGGAAAGGGTGCGTGTGCAGGGGGGAGCTTACGGCGCCTTCTCCCTGTTCGACCGGATCTCAGGGGTCCTGACCCTCGTCTCTTACAGGGATCCCAACCTCATGAAAACCCTCGACGTATTCGAGGGGTGCGCCGGGTTCCTCAAGGGGCTCTCATTGAACGGGGATGAACTCGCCAAGAGCATCATCGGGACCATCGGAGACATGGACCAGCACCAGCTGCCGGATGCTAAGGGCTACACGTCCATGGTGCGCCACCTGGCGGGCGAGACGGATGAGGTCAGGCAGCGGATGAGGGAAGAAGTTCTGGGGACGAAAGCCTCTGATTTCAACGCCTACGGAGAAGTCATCGAGGAAGCCCTGAAAAAAGGCCCCACCAAGATCCTGGGGTCCGAGAGCTCGATCATGGACGCATCCGCCGGCCGGCCGGGGTGGCTGCGCACATTCAAGATCCTCTGAGCCATCCAGAATATCAAGCCGGAAACCGCGAACCCAGTGTTTCCGTTCGTCCTGAGAGCCTGTCCTGAGGTATCGAAGGGTATCGAAGGACGAACACGGGCGAAGATCCGCAGTGCGTTCGCTTTACTCCTCAAGTCACGCTAGGAGGCTTTGCTCGCCCTTTGCTCCTCCCGTTTTCGCGCTTCTTTGATATCCTTCAAGAAGACCTTGATGATCGGGCTCATCTCCGAAGGCTGCCAGTCGGTGTTTCGGGGGTCTTCCGGCCAGGTGAAAGGCAGGTGCCTGATCTCGCCCGGCTTCTTCGCTTGTTCGAGAACGGAGAGCGCGGCGAGCAACACTTCCCGCTGGCCTTTTTTGTCTCCTGCCTGGCCGATCAGCCGGCCATAAGGGTGCGCGATCGCTGCTGACCTGGGAATGCCCACAGCCCTGTGGAACTCCGGGGTCGGAGTGAGAACAACGGTGGAAAAACCCATCTCCTCGATGGTTCTTGCAGCCAGCCCCACGGACCGGCAGCAGAAAGGTCAGGCAGGGGTGAGGAGAACAGCCTCCACCTCTTCTTTCTTCATGGCTTTTCCCATCGGCTCAATCGCTTTTTTTAGGAACTCCGTGTCCTCCCATTGAAACCCATAGAATGAAAAAGACGTGGGCGCCAGTTTGCCGATGATTCCCTCTTTTTCGAATTCGGCCATCCTTGCGAGAGGCAAAATCACGTTCAGGTCCTGCTTGATGGGGGTAGTGTTGATGTGGAGATGATTCACCTCGATTTCCTCTTCCCTGGTCCCTTTCGGGATGGCCCGGTAGGAAGGATCGGCTTTGGTGGCCTCCCTTTTTTCTATCTCCATGTCAAAGGGAGGGTCGGATTTCAAACTGATCCCCGCACTCGTGACCATGGCCAGGGTGGTGTGGCTCAAGGGCTTGGACATGGGCGTCCACGGAATAGACCCTTTAAAATCCTCGGGAATGAAAGTGCGTATCCAGGCGGCGAGGCTTGGCGGAAGAAACCGGTAACCGTCCACCTTGTTTTTCTCTTCTTCCATCTCTTCTACCTCCCTTGGGTCTTATTCCACGTTTTTTTCCGGAGAGAGGGGTGTTCCACAGTCAAAGACTTTTACACGTTCATGTGCCATCTGTCCAGCATAGATCCTCAAGAGCCTTTTCAAAACACCCGGCGAGTCTGCCCGATAGCTCGCGGCGCCCAAGCCAAGAGCTTGCCCCCCAAAATCCTCTCCCCTATTCCTCCGGCTTGAGAACAGGTTGTCGCCTGTGTTTGACCGTGCTCCGCCGGCGTTTCTTCTCCAGGCGTTTTTCCCTCGAGGCTAAAGAGGGTTTGGTCTTGAAACGCGGTTTGGGCTTTCGGGCGGCTCTGCGGATGAGCTGGAGGAGCCTCTCGATCGCATCTTTCCTGTTTCTCTCCTGGGTCCGAAACCGCCGCGCGTCAATGATCAGTACCCCATCCCGGGTGATCTTCTTTCCCGCGAGCCGCACCAGCCTCTCCCGCACGGGCTGGGGCAGGGAAGGGGATTTCGCCACGTTAAAGCGAAGCTTCACAGCGGTGGCGACCTTGTTCACGTTCTGGCCGCCCGGGCCGGAGGAGCGGACGAACTCCTCGTGTATTTCCCGCTCATCGATGGCAATATCCGGAGTGACAACGAGCATGACTTACTCCTTGATCGGTTTTCCCCGGTCTCAGGGCCTCAACAGGGCGCCGGGCAAGAACGTGCTCAACCAGGGCAAATACGTGACGAGGGCCAGGACAGCCAGGGATACGAGGAACAGGGGCCAGATGGCCCTGCTCAGGCGATCCAGGGATATGCCTGCAGTGCCGCAGACCGAAAAGAGCACAGCCCCCACCGGGGGCGTGATCAAGCCTAAGACCAAATTGAGGCAGACGATGACGCCCATGTGCGCGGGGTCGATTCCCAGGTCCACGGCGATCGGTGCCAGGACCGGCGTCACGATGACGAGGGCCGGTGCCGTCTCGATCGGAATTCCGACGATGAGGAGGAAGACGTTGACGAGGAGCAGGAAAAACAAGGGCGATTCGGTCAGGGCGGATATCCATCCGATCAACAAGTGAGGGATCTGGTCCACCGCGACGATCCAGGCGAACGGCTCGGACATGGCGATCAGGACCATCACCATGCCGGATTCCATGCCGGATTTGAGGAGCACCCTGGGGAGGTTCTTGAAATTGAGTTTCCGGTAGAAGAACGCTCCCATCACGGTTGCATACACCACAGCGACGCCTGAGGCTTCGGTGGGCGTGAAGATGCCGGCCAGAATGCCGCCGATGATCAGAACCGGCGTGAAGAGGGCCGGGAGGGCCTTGCAGCCGGCGACGAGGATTTCCGTGAACGGCGTTTTCGGGTCCCGGGGATAGTCGCGCCTGGAGGCGACGACGTACATGTAGACCATCAGGGAGAGGGCCAGGAGGATTCCGGGGAAGACGCCCGCCAGGAAGAGGGCGCTGATGGAGACGTTGGCCGTCACCCCGTAGATGATGAAGGGGATGCTCGGAGGGATGATGGGGCCCAGGCACGCGGCGGTGCTGGTTGTGGCCGCCGCGACATCGTCCTCGTAGCCCGCTCCCTTCATGGCCGGGATCATGACGACGCCGATGGCGACAGCAGTGGCGACGGCGGAGCCGGAGATGGCCGCGAAGATGGCGCAGGCAAGGATCGTCGCATGCCCCAGGCCGCCCCGGATGTGCCCCATGAGGAGCCGGGCGAAGCGCACCAGGTCGAGGGTGATGCCTCCTTCGTTCATGAGGTTCCCCGCGAGAATAAAAAGGGGCACCGCAAGGAGGGGGAAACTCGCGAGGCCGCCGAAGCTCGTCTGGATGAGCGTCGTGATGGGCATGTTGCCGCTCACGAGAGCGTAGGCGAGGGCGCAGCCGCCCAGGACCACGATGATCGGGGCGGAGATGCACAGGAGCCCGGCAAAGGTGGAGAGAAAGACGATCATCTCCCTTCTCCTTTTGCTGCCGGAGCGAAGGAGAGAAGGAATTCCTCCATCGTGATGAAGAACATGATGAAGAACCCGGCCGGCAGGGATGCGTAAGGGAGGCTCATCACGAGGCCGATGGCGGGTGAGGTCTGGTTGAGGTTGTAGACCGTCTGGTACAGCCCGTAGGAGAACATCACTCCGAAAAAGAGCAGGGAGCAGAGGTAACTCGTCCATTTCAGCGCCCTGGCAACGGCCGGGGG
>JAGUZM010000250.1 GCA_020060805.1 Deltaproteobacteria bacterium
ACCGCCCGCAGGCCGCCGAAATCGTGGGTCATCTGCTCAACTCTGAGGAGCGACATATCAGTCCTCTCCCTCCTCTCTGCTCTTGGGCCTGAGGATGGCACGGATGTCGAACTCCTTGAAAGCGATCAGGCCCGTGGGGCGATAGATCATCACGAGGATGAGAAGAAGGGGAATGATGATCCATTTGAAAAGCTCCAGCGGACGGAGAGCTTCGCTCAAAAGGCTGATGCTCACGGCACCGACGATCGACCCATAGACCGAGTTGAGCCCTCCGAAATAGACCATGGCGAGCCCTTCGGCAAGGTTCTGTACGCTGAAAATCGAGGGATTCACGTACCTGAGGACATGGGCGAAGAGGCCCCCCGCCACGCCTGCCCAGAAGGCGCCGAAGAGGAAGGCCAGTATTTTGGTGCGCCGCGTGTTCACCGTCATGGCGCTCGCCGCCATCTCGTCGTCCCGCACGGTGTTGAGGGCCTTGCCGAGGGTGGAGCGAACGAAGTTGTTGATGATCCAGACACAGAGGACGGTCCAGATGAACACCGTCGGAAGGCCGGCATAATCAGGCTGCTGGCTCAAACCCCTGGGGCCTCCCACAAACTCCATGTTCTCCAGGAAGCTCTTGACGATGAAGGTGAAGGCCAGGGAAATGATGGCAAGGTAGTCCCCCCGGGTCCTGAATGAGGGTATCGCCACAGCAAGGGCGCCCAGGGCGGCAACCCCGCCTCCGAGGATCAATCCGACCGGGAAGAGGAAGGGGCCGAGAACGGGCGAAAGCAGGGCCGGGCCGAAAAGCTTGTGATCCACGAAGAGGCTCACGGAGAAAACCGAGGCAGTATACGCCCCCAGTGCCATGAATCCCGGGTGGGAACAGGAAAACTCTCCCATGTACCCGTTGATGACGTTCAAGCTGAGGGTTAGGATGATCGCGATCAGGGTCAGCTTGAGGGTGATCACGCGGTAGTCGCTCATGGAGGACCAGAGATGGAGGGCGAGGTAGAGGAGACCCAGATGGACAAGCACGGAAAGGCCGGGGGAGAGGTTGAGCAATCCCCCGGCCACGCGGTTCGTCACAGGAGCGCTCAAGCGGCCAACGACGCAAAGGGGCAGGATGTAGATGAGGAGCACGTAGAGGGCAACGCTCGGGATGAGGAGAGGTTCTTTGAGGACGATGAGGAAGCCGAAAAGAACGGGCGCCTTCGGCAAGCCCAACCCTTGAGCCACAGGGTTCCCAACGGTCTGTTCGATAAGCACGGCGACGAGAGCGCCCAGGAACCAGCCGAGCAAAGGAACCCCCCTGCCCAGAGCCATGATGCGGTTCTTGAGCCTTTCCATTCCTTTCCCTGACACGTTCCCTGCCGTACCCACGATCGCTTTGCCGCACACCTCCTTTTACAGTCTCAAGCGGGCGCTGTAGGGCTCGCCGAAAAAGCCGTGGGGCCTGAAAACCAGGATGAGAAGAATGATCGAATAAGCGATGAGATCGCGGAAAGTGGATGGAAAAATCATGGCCACAAAGATCTCGATGAACCCGAGCAGGAAGCCTGCGAGAGTCGCCCCGACAATGGATCCCCTGCCCCCCAGAATGGCTGCGACGAAAGCTTTCCAGCCGAAGAGGATGCCCATGTAAGGGTCCAAGACCGGGTAGGCGAGCCCGAAAAGGATACCGGCGGCAGCGGCGAGGCTGGATCCCAAGGCAAAAGTCAGGGCGGCGATCGTGTTGAGGGGGACGCCCATCAACGGAACGACCACATAATCGAAGGCCATGGCCCGAATTGCCATTCCGTATTTCGTGCGCCGGATGAACTGATGGAGGGAAAGACAGAGAAAGAAGGAGACGAGGACGATCATGATTTTCTTGTTCGTGACAAAGACACCCCCCATATCATAGGTGACGGTGTCGATGAGGGAGGGAAAGCTGACTCTCCTGGCTCCGAGGAGGGCGAGGTTCCCGGTCTCCAGAATGATGCCGATCATCAACCCGGTGATGGCGGCGGAGGCGCGAGGGGCGTTGCGCAGCGGACGGTAGCCGACCCGTTCCACGATCATCCCGACAAAGGAGGTGAGAAACATCGAGATCAGGATGGTCAAAACGAGGATGACCCAGTTGGGCAGCGCCAGGAACCCTGAGGAGGAGAGAGCCACCAGGGCGGTGGCGACACCAAAACCGATGTAGGCGCCCACCATGAAGATGTCGCCGTGGGCAAAGTTGAAGAGCATGAGGATGCTGTAGACCATGGAGTAGCCCAGGGCGATCAGGGCGTAAAAGCTGCCCCACTGGAGGGCGTTGACCAGGTTCTGGAAAAAGAAAACCATCAAGTCAGCTCCATGCGCCTCGGTTTCAAAGAAGAGAGGTTAAATCCCCCAGGCCTCCCCTTTGAAAAAGGGGGCCGGGGGGATTCTCAAAAGCTTGCTTCCGCCGAGGGCCACGGGGAGGCCATGTTTAACAGCGCCCGAGGTTGCGGCGGCTTTCCAGGGCTCAGGGACACACGGACTTGTAGAATTCGAATTCGCCCCTGTCGCTGATCCTGACGATCACGGCGCATTTGCTCGGGTCATTGCCCTTCGTAAAATCCATGTCGCCCGTGATCCCTTCGAATTTCTTTATCTTCGCCATCGCATCCCGGACGGCCTGACGGTCTTTCTTGACGTCGCCGCTCAGCTTGCCGAGAGACTGGATGGCCTGCTGGACGAGCCCGAAGGAGTCCCAGGTCAGGGCAGCCACATCGTCGGGGATGTAGCCGTATTTCTTGTTGTACCGGTCGATGAATTCCTTGGTTTTGCCCTTGGCGCCCGCTGCGGCGTAATGGGTGCTGAAAAAGGAGCCGTAGCAGTCCTTGCCGCAAAGCTTCACGGTCTCGGCAGAGCCCCAGCTGTCGCTCCCGACGATCGGCTTGTTCCATCCCAGCTGGTGAGCCTGCTGAACGATGAGGGCGACCTCGTTGTAGTACTGGGGTGTAAAAATGAACTCAGCCCCTGATTTGGTGATCTTGGTGAGCTGAGAGCTGAAGTCCGTGTCTTTGGTCGTGAAGCTCTCGTAGGCGACAACGGAACCCGGGCCGTTGGCCTTCTCCCAGGCGGCTTTGAAGAACTCCGCCAGGCCTTTGGGGTAGTCGCTCGCCACGTCATAGAGCACCGCCGCTTTGGTGAGCTTGAACTCCTCCTTGACGAAATTGGCTACCACCGGTCCCTGGAAAGGGTCCAGGAAACAGGCGCGGAAGACGAAGGGCCGGTTCTTGGTCGTGTCCGGGTTCGTGGACCAGGGGCTGATCATCGGTGTTTTGTAGTTGTTGGCCACTTCACCGGCGGGCACCGCCTGCTTGGAGGCCTGGGGCCCGACAATGACGAGCACTTCATCCACGGTGATCAGTTTGGTGTTCGCCTTGACCGCGGATTCAGCCTTGGATTCATTGTCTTCGATGACGAGATCCACCTTGTAGGTGTCTTTTCCGATTTTGATCCCACCCGCTTTCTTGACGTCCTCAAGCCACATCTGGGCGGCAAATTTCGTTCCTTCCCCCACCTTCGGGATGTCTCCTGTGATAGGCGCATTGACCCCGATCTTGATCGTCTTTGCCGCTCCCCATGCGCAGGGCGAAAAAACGAGCCCGGCAATCACTGCCATGACAACCAATGAAAAAGCTTTCCCCATGATTTTTGCCTCCTTGTTTTGAGAGTGAATCATGATGAGCTGAAAAGAAATCCCCATAGACGATGAATCTGGATGGACCTTTTACGAAACCTGATGCTAGAATGGACCCGGCTCGACCAGCCGGCGGCATGTGTCCAAACTCCCCACCTGCATTTGGTTGAAACCCTAACCCCTCATGGGAAAAGCGCTTCCCTTACCCCGGCGGCCGAATCGCAGGGCCCGGCGGATCGCTTCTCCGAAGGGGTGGGATCGCAAGCGCTGCGGAACGAGGAGGTTCCCTGCACACGACACATGGGCCGGGTTGTTAGCATAGGCGGTAGCCGTTTTCAAGGCCTTTTTGCTCCCGGAACAAGGGATGGAGTCAAGGATGGCGAAGGGCTTTAAAATCATCACCCTCGGATGCAAGGTCAACCAGTGCGAATCCGAGTCTCTGAGAGAAGCGCTGATCAGAGGGGGGTGGCGCCCTGTTTCAAGAGACGAGAAAGCGGACGTCAGTATCGTCAACACCTGTATCGTGACCCAAACCGCCTCGTACCAGTGCAGGCAGGCGATCCGGAGGTTGATCAGGGAAAATCCCGGCGCAACGGTGGCAGCCGTCGGCTGCTATGCCCAGGTGTTCCCCGGGGAGTTGACGGCCATAGACGGCGTCTCTCTCATCGCGGGAAACACCGAAAAAAACCGGCTCCCGGAAATCCTGCTCGGCGCAGAAAAGGGTCCCCCAGGATGCAGGGTCGCGAACGGAGAAGAGGCATCCCCGGTGCTTGCAGGATTTCATGGAGAGGCGGCTTCTGAACCCCCAGCCGGCGGAGATGTTTCAGGCCGGACCAGGGGATTCCTGAAAATTCAGGACGGGTGCGAATCCTTCTGCACCTATTGCATCGTCCCGTACGCGAGAGGCCCTTTGAGGAGTCTCGATCCCGGCAGGGTCACCTCCATGGTCCGCTCCTTTGGGGATCGGGGCTTCAAAGAGGTCGTGTTGACAGGGATTCATCTGGGGAAGTACGGGGCTGACCTGAAGGATGGGACAAGCCTGAAGGAGCTCTTGAAGCGCCTGGGAAAAGAAAACCTCCCCCTGAGGATCCGGCTGAGCTCCATCGAGCCCAAAGAGATAGACGAAGAGCTGCTTGAGATTATCGCCAGGGAACCGTGGCTCTGCAAGCACTTTCACATCCCCCTTCAGAGCGGTGACGACGGCATCCTGGGTCGGATGAACCGGGACTACACATCGCGGGATTTTGCAGAGCTTATCGAGAAGATCCACAGGCGCATTCCCCTGGCCTCCGCCGGTGCGGATGTGATGGTCGGGTTCCCGGGAGAGGATGATCCGGCCTTCCAGAGAACCTGTCGTCTGGTGGAACAACTGCCCATTTCCTACCTTCATGTTTTTCCCTTTTCTCCGAGGAGAGGGACCCCGGCAGCAACCTTCAAGGGCCGAGTGAAGGAGAAGGTGACCAAAGAGAGGGCTGAGACACTGAGAACGCTGGGCCAGGAGAAACGGCGGGCTTTCTACCGTTCCTGCATCGGGAAGAAGTTCCTGGTCCTGGCCGAAGGGTGGGAATCCACGGAAAAGCGGAGGGTCAAAGGTTTCAGCGACAACTATGTTCCCGTGGTCTTTCCGGCACCCCGGTCGTTCAGGAATGAAATGGTCTGGGTGTTGCTCGAAAGGGAGGAGGGGAACCGGGTCATGGGAACCCTGGTTCCTCCTCATTGATTCCAGCCGATAATGATCCTTGCGTCCAGGGCCTGGGCACCCATTCCGTCGTGAAAAACCATGACCGGGTTGATATCGATTTCCTGAATCCCGGGGTGGTCCACGAGCATCTGCGAAAGCCTTACGAGGAGATCCGCGATCGCTCCGGCGTCGTAAGGTTTATCGCCCCGGATTCCTCGAAGAACTTTTGCCCCTTTGATGCTTTGAATCATGCCCCGCGCTTCCTCATGGCTCAGGGGAGCGATCCGCCAGACCACATCTTCCAGGGCTTCCACGAATATCCCCCCCAGGCCGAAGACAACGATCGGGCCGAAGCATAGGTCCCGCTTCCCGCCCAGGATCACTTCCTTGCCCGGGTTTGCCATGGCCTGGATCATCACTTCGGTTTCTTTCCCGCCCAGGGAAAGAAAAACCTCAAAAGCTTCCGCCAGCCCCGCTTCCGAGTCGAGGTTGAGGCGTACCGCACCACGATCGCTTTTGTGGGAAATATGGGGGCGGTTGATTTTCATCGCCACCGGCCCTTTTGACTTTCTCCATGCTTCCAGGGCTTCAGCGGTTGAACGCGCGAGCCGGGAGGGCGGAGAGGAAAAACCATAAGACCGGAGGAGGTCCATGGCCTCGCTCAAAACCACTTCGCCCCTGCCGGCTGCTGCGGCCAGGATTTTCGTCGCACCGGCCTTATCGATGTTTTGGAGGGTGCGGATTTCCCTCGTCAGCGCCTTCCGGGTTCCCCAACGGTGAGAGAGGGAGAGGGCGCGCATCGCGTTTTCAGGTGCCGAGAAAACGGGAATCCTCACATTTTTCTTCAGGTAGTCCGCCTCCACCGCCTCGGTGAGAACAAAGGTCGCGACCGGCTTTTGATACTGCTCGACCAGTTTCTCAACTTTCTTGAAAAGCTCTCTGGATGCTTCCTGCTCGTATCCGCGGCGGTACCCGTGGCCGAGCAGAACGCCGTCCACATCATCTCTTTTCAGCATCTCTTCGACGATGTACTCGTAGAACTCGAGCTCGAACAGGTCGCCCAGGTCCAGGGGGTTTTGAAGGCGGATCACGTGGGCCCTGAAGCGGCTCTCGAATTTTCTCAGGAAATCATCGGGGAACTGGGCGAGGCGAAAACCGTAGTAAGCGCAGGCGTCGGCGGCGATGACCGCATGCCCGCCGGAGCGGGAGACGACGGCAAGGCGGTTGCCTCTCAGGGGAGGCAGGGTCTGTGACTTCACGTAGTCCATGGCATCGTCGAGGGCATTGAGGCGAATGCACCCCGCCTGTTCCAGGGCATGATCCACCAGCCGGTCATCGGCGAAAAGGGCCGCCGTGTGGGAATGGGCGATTCGAGCGCTTGCCTCGAAGCGGTTGGATTTGTGGACGAGAATCGGTTTTTCGGATTTTGAAGCGATCTCCACGAACCTCCGGCCGTCGGTGAAGCCTTCAAGATAAACCAGGATGATTTTTGTGCCCTTGTCGTGAACAAGGAAGGAGAGCAAATCGTTTTCGTCCACGTTGAGTTTGTTGCCCATGGAGACGAACTTGTTGATGCCGACACGCTCGTCTGCCATGAAATTCAGGTAGCTGAGCCCGACGCCGCCGCTCTGGGCCAGGATGGACACAGGGCCCAGGGTCAGGTCGGTCCGCAGGGGCATGAAGGGGAGGGCAAGGCCCACTTCGAGGTTGATCACCCCGATGCCGTTCGGGCCGATGAACCGAATGCCGTGTTTCTTGGCCACATCCTCGCACGCTTTTTCAAGGGGCCTCCCGTCTTCCCCCATTTCCGAGAACCCCCCTGATTCAATGACCGCATGCCGGATTCCTTTTCGGCCGCACTGCTCCAAAATAGCCGGGATGGTCCTGGCCGGGGTGAGGATGACGGCAAGGTCCACCTTGCGATCGATTTCTTCAAGGGACTGGTAGATCCTCTGCCCGAAGGCGACCCCTTTTTTCAGGCCCACCGAGAGGATCTCACCCTGATACCCGAGGGTGAGGCAGTTCTGAACGATATTCTTGCCGAGGTTCATCCTGTCCGGGGATACGCCGACGACCACGATGCTTTCGGGGTAGAAAAAAGCTGAAAAAAGCGACGGGTCTTCTCTCATCCTTTCTTCCTCCTTCTCATTTTCCTTGCCTCTTCCTTCCAGCTTCGTTCCTTCCGTCCTTTCAAACGGCGACGGCGGTCAGGGTCTCTTCCCGCATCCAGGATGAAGGTCCCTGCATGAAAATCAGGCGGCGGGGCTGCGGGTCCTGCCTCTTTCCTCTTCTGGGGGTGTTTTGTCTCACGGGTCTCCTGGGGCACAGGCGGCCCTGAGATGAACCGGGAAGGAACGTCCCGGGCGAGGAAAAGCTCGCCGAAGGCATAGAAGGCAATCCCCTGCTCCCGGGCCGGCCCGGTCATGATTTCAAGGATAACGGGTTCTCGATCCCTGCGCCGGCCGATCCTGACAGCCATGTCGCGGTCAGGGGCGAGAGGGATGAAGGTCTCGGATTTCAACCCCTTTTCCATCACGACCGGATGGGCCCTTCTCCTCACGCCGGCATACAGAAGCTTGGGGACGTCAGGGCTGGCTTCTTCCAGGGCCATGGACCATCGCCTGTCCAGAGCCCTGATCCGGTTTTCGTCCCACTCAAAGTGCGCCCGGCCCTTCACGATCAGAACTTCCGTGATGTCACTCTGTTTCACGTACCCCCAGCCCGGCTCCTCGTGAATCGCCCGGAGCAAATCCTTGTACCCGAGGAAGCCTTCCTCATCCGGAATGAGGCCGAACTCATCAGGCCTGTGGCCGAGGATATAGATCAGGAGATGGCCAAGTTCGTCAACCTTAATCCGCGTTTTCCTCTGCACAGCACAAACCTACCGCGGCCCTTGTCCTGTGATGGCCCATTCCTCGTTCGGTGTTCACCTTGATCTTCTACCTTAACATCATTGCGGGCAGGAAAGTGGCCATCTTGGGAAAAATGGAGATAAATATCACCACCACGATAAGAGCCAGAAGGAAGGGGCCGATGCCCCGGAAGACAGTCTCCAAGGGAACGCCCTTGGAAATGCCGGCGACCGTGAAAACGTTGAGACCCAGGGGAGGGGTCAGTAATCCCGCCTCCATCATCAGGACACAGATGACGCCGAACCAGATGGGATCGAACCCCAGGGCGGAGATGACCGGAAAAATCACGGGCATGGTCAGGACCATCATGGATATGGCGTCGAGAAAACACCCTAAGAAGAGATAGATGAAGATCACGATGGAAAATATGACATATTTGGACACCGGTAGGGCTGCAACGCCCATGGCGACTTTCACGGGGATGGTGGACAAGGCGAGGAAATAGCTGAACACATTCGCCCCGGCCACGAGAAAGAGAACCATCACGGAGATGCGAACCGCTTCAATAAGGCCCTCTTTCAGGTGGGCCCAGGTGAGCTGCCTCTTGATCAGGGCTGCGGAGAAGACGACGGTGGCGCCGATGGCACCCGCCTCATTCGGGCTGAAAACACCGAGATAGATGCCCCCCATGACGACAAAAAAAACAAAGAGGGCCTCCCACACCCCCAGAAGAGAGCGGAACTTCTCCTTCCAGGAAACGGGTTCCGGGCTTGTGGGCGCCATGTTGGGGTTCACCTTGGCCAGGAGGATCACGATACCGACATAACCCAAGGCGAGGACCATCCCGGGAACGATCCCAGCGATGAGAAGTTTCCCGATGGATTGCTCCGTGAGCATTCCGTACACAACAAAGCCGATGCTCGGAGGGATGAGAAAACCGAGGGTTCCCCCTGCGGCAACAGCGCCTGTGGAAAGCCGTGGATGATAATTGAATCGTTTCATCTCCGGTATGGCGACCGTGCCCATGGCGGCTGCCGTGGCAACGGAAGATCCGGAGACGCCGGCAAACGCCGCGCAGGCAGCGATGGTGGCCACGGCAAGTCCCCCGGGCAATCTTCGAAACCATTTGTCAAAGGTCACATACAGGCTCTGAGTCATGCCAGAGCTACCGGCAAACCCGCCCATGACGACAAAGAGAGGGATGACCGTGTAGGGGTAGTGGGAGGAGGTTTCGTAAGCTGTCCTGGCGAGAACGGGCAGGGCAGCCCCGAAGGAGGTGAGATAGGCAACCCCCAAGAAACCGACAAAGAACATACTGAAGGCGATGGGCATGCCGAGGAAGAGCAGAATGAACACAAAAACGGTCCCCGCGATACCTGCCGATACCGGATCCATCACGCTCTCCTCTGAAGCGCTTTCAAAGCCTCGAAAAGATCGACGAGAAGCTCAAGGCAAAGAAGGGATCCTG
>JAGUZM010000312.1 GCA_020060805.1 Deltaproteobacteria bacterium
AAGCCAACTATGAAAGCAACACCCAGAATATTAGCAAGTCGCCCACCCATTTGAGGTCTTGGGCCAGAGAAGGATCGTGCTAGTACATTTTTTAGACCATGCTCTTGGTACCGCCTCCGCACATCATTAATCCAGTACGGCCAAAAGAATGGTATGCAGAGATAAAGAAGAAGTTTCATTGAATACCCAATGAGATAGATCATGTATGCCATAGGGCGAACGAAAATATAGTAGTAAAGAAAGATAGGGAGGCTGAATCCCGCCACTAATACTGCTGAGTGCAGTGGAACCCCATATACCCATGAGACTAGCCGGGGCAGAAAGTAAAAGGGTACTGAAAGTGAAATACTAAGCGGGACACCCCTAAGAAATTGGTCGATATAGTAGAAAAGATTACCTGACGTCAGTATTGGCCATACAAACTTATCGATTAGGTAGACTATCATCGAGCCAGTCCAAGAAACCAACGTTCCTAGAAGCATGAACGAAACTGAAGTGACGACGCCGCTCTTAATAACTGGCTTTGCGCGGTAGTCTCTGTTGAATTGTCTTGAACATAACACCTGAAGTGCAAAGAAGTTGGCAAAGAGATATAGGGAAAACAGAACCACACCGATGAATTGAAATTGACAAACCAGCAAAATGAGCTCAGCCCACCGGGTTTGAGTTTCGAATCTGAGGAACGTTTCTAGCCCGTAGAGAGGATTAGTTACGGAAAGCAATATTGTGATTCCTATTGCGTCAGATGTGTATTTGCGCCATGGAAGAAATCCGTATTTCTTGTTCGACAATTGGCCACCTAGATATGGCTCATTGTTCGCAAAGAACTCCTCACTACGGATTGCGACCCACACGAACGTTCGATAGAAAGACTTGAGATTTTCAATCATTGGTCTATAGAACTCAGAAAACGTATCACGCAAAACCATCTTCTACCCCTCTTCAGAGTTCATTCTTCCTTTATGTCCTTGTTCCTCTCAGAATCAAACCGCCTGTTACACCCTCGCATATGAATGATCCTTATTCTGTTAAGCTTTCAATATTGTACCTCACCAATTAGGCGATTTAAGATCACTCAAATTAAGCTGTCACGGTGCCTTAGAATCTCGTTCTCCCTTTCTTATTCTCCTCCACTCCCTCGGACTTGCGTGCCTATCCCCTGGACACATATGCGTGGAGGTACGACTCAAGGGCATCAACAGATGAGCGTGAACAAGTACCTTTTGGGTAAGAGTAAGCATCCTGGTTATGAACGGTTCTGCGCGCCTTACTGGTCGTGCTGTTGGAGCAGTTGTAGCAGTGAAGCCAGACTTTCTGCATAAATATTCAGGGCTTTTAAGTAGAGTCTCGACCATTTGGGAGGATATTCCTCAGACAAATTTATCACAACTTCTAGGAACTCCGAATCTGCCCTGTGGATAGGATGTTTAGTACTACGCAGCCTGACAACGTCCCTAAATTTCGAGATGAACTCTGTGGAACTAGACCTCAGATTTTGTGCCAAAAACCCTTCAAGATGGTTTATTGATCCTCTTTGCGCTCCTGTTATGCTCTTACTCATTTCCTTTACATCCATTTGATCAATGAGCAGCGCCATCGCGGCTATGTTATTTGTAAATTCCTCTTCACTTCTGCAAGGCTTCATAATTTGGAAAACTGCCTTCTCATCTGGTAGAAAAAGCCTGAAGTTGAACCTTTTAAGCCACAGTGCGTTTATGTTCCTTCTGTGTTCTACTATTTGTTCAACGGTGCTGATCTGGGCCTCTGCAAAAGCTCTGGAAAGCGGCGCCACGCGCGATTTTATATCTTCAGTCTCCTCCTGCCCAACCTCTATTGGTTTTGCGTGCTTCCTAAATACCACCAACTGGAGTTGGTCACCTACGCTGGGATCAACCTTTGAAGCCTCAAGGATTGTATATGCAGCTAGTTCCTTCCCTTTATCTTCACTCAGACCCTTTGTGTAGTGGTTCTGCAAGATGTATTCGCCATATGGATCACCAGAACCCTCACATTGGTAATCCCAAACCTCTTCGGAATATCCTTTGAAATCCACCTTTCGTATTCTTTCGGCGGAGGCTAGAAGAAAAGCATATGGGTCTTCATCCTCCTCTTCCTCACCCAGTTTTTCATGGTTTGCCTTGTACCATTTGAGTGCTTCCTCTGAAATAGCAGATAGGACTAGATCAAATGAGGGTAGTTCTGGAGATGTTAGACGTTCTCTGGTCTTCGCAAGAATGTCGTCCGTTGCGCCAGTCAGCCCACTTGGGGCGACACCTATATAAGGCGTGAGGAACTCAATCTTGAAGGCCATATCCCGCTTGGTGAAGCCAAACATGATTCTCGTGTCGGTCGCCAAAACTGTCCCATTGTCATACTTTAGAACTATATTAAGAGTCATTTCAAGATTCTCCCCCTGACAATTTCGTTCCCCTGGCCGAAGTCTAGCATTGCGGCTAACCTTTAGAATGAGTGATTACCAAAGTTAAGCTATCACTGACCTGCTGAACTCATTCTCCCTTTTGCGCTCTCCTCCTTGTTGAAGACGCCCTTCTCGATGAGGAGCTGAGCGAGGGTATCCACTATCACGGAGTTGGCCATTAACAGTTCTTCGAAACTCACCAGTTCTTTGCCTTCTAGTTTTTGTGTCATTTGCTGCCCCCATTTTTTCCAAATCGCATAGTAAAAATGCGCTCCTTGGTACACCCTGCTCCCCTTTTCTTGAGGCTAAACGATAACGGCTTTTATCCGCTTGGTGAGCTTATCTCTGAAGCCGTCGAGGTCGTCCGCTTTCCACTCGATGCGGTTCATGTGCTCAAGATCAAAATGGATCCCTTCTCTCTTGACTTCCCGCGTTGTTGAATCCTGCAGAACAAGGTTTTCAGTCTTAGGCTTTATCCAGTCATCACGGCAGGTGTATATCACTTCCAATCCCAGTCCACGGGCGAATCCCGCCTCCCAATAGACCCCGCCACAGTAACCCGTCAGATCGCAGACCATGAACCTGCTGCGTCTTATTTCCGAGATTATTTCATCATTGATGTCGTTGGTATGCTCTTTCTGATCAATCTTCAGAGCTCTGAACCGCGGCTCACTCTGACCCGGCTCAAAGTATTCAATCGCCGGGCGGATCGCCTTCTCGTACGCATTAACCATGTCGAGGGTGAACCACATCGCCACAAAGCATTGCCGCGAATCTTTAGCAACCCTTCTCAGTTCTCTCAGTCTCTCATAACCTTTTACCGTTATATTCAATATTTTGGTTGCGGCTCCAAAGTAGCCTGAAGGACCAGTAATTAAATTACTTACCTCAAGTAGGTAAAGTATGCGCTCTAGTTCTGGCTCGTTAGAGCAATGATAGTGAGCGAAGTCAAGGCTAGGAGTAACCTCAATTTGTTGACCGACGTACTGCGGCTCTTGGCCGATCATTTCAAGCACCTTATCCATCTTTTCCAGCGGATCTAATTGGCGATACTGTTTTACCATCTCACCTAAGTCACTCAGGGTCAATGGTTTGGGGGAGGCTTTCTCGCCCCTTTGCTCATGGGCGTTCCGGAGGCATATCCTGATAATCTCCTTGTCCTCTGGAGAGAATACAGGCTCGCGTTCAAAGCGAATCATTTCCAAGAAATCGTCCCTTAGCCACACGAGACCACAAATTGGGCAGTTGTAAGCGTAGCTACGGATATGTTTTGGTAATGGCAGCTCTGAATGTCTGACATCAGTTATAGTTGAATCACAGAAGTAGCATTTTGCATTTGCGTCCATATGCCTTCCCTCTGCTGTTTGCCCCGATACAGAAGGTCCTAGTCGAGAATGAATAAAGCCCCGCCTCTCCTCTGAGAAATGGGGCTTTCTATCCGTCCATATTGACCTCGCGTTAGGGTTCGTGATGCGGGCCGGATTTTCCCAATAGATAGCCCGAAAACATTACCTTGTCAACCTTGACCGGTCCCCCCTGTGACTCCGGTTTCCGGGGGATTTTTGGAGGCAAAAATCCCTCAGCTTGAAAATCGTTTTTCAAAGTGCACACCGTTTATGAGTAAGCCAGGGAATAAAGTGCAGGAGGTTATAACCAAGGCATGTGCCAGTGTTGAAGAAGCAGCAACGAGGCAAGAACCTGCACGGGAATCGATTCTCCAGAAACGTCGTTTTGCCGCTCTGCCGCAACCCGGTGATCACCATAACAGGCATGATCCTTAGTGCGGCCAGGACTGTTGGAGCCAAATCTCTTTGAAAGTGTTCTGTCATGATCAAACAGCATATGGTGGCAAAATGCCACTATCAGCTGATAGATTATGACAGGTTTCTTTTGGGGTAGTCTCAAAAGGTCGAAGAACCCCTTGCGGCCCTTACGGAATTCCGCCTTGGGGTCGAAACGAAGAAGGCCAGGAATCTGCTACTCGCCACCGGCGTATTTGGCAAGGGCGTCTTTCGTTTTGACGACGTTCATGTTGAGGCCGAGTTCTTTTCGGTCGAGGCCCATGGCAAGGCCGAGGATTTGGGTCAGGTAGAGCACAGGCAGGTTGTAGGTGACGTTGAAGTGCGTTTCGATGCCTTTCTGGTTGCTGTCGTACATAACGGAGCAGAAGGGGCAGACGACGTTGATGATGTCCGCGCCCGCCTCCACGATATCATCCAGCTTTTCTTTTGCCACGGCGAGGGAGGTTCTCTCGTCCACGGCGAGCACCGGCCCGCCGCAGCACCTCTTCTTGTTCGAGTAATCCACCACCGTGGCACCCGTGAGGGCGACTATTTCATCCAGGGTGTGCGGATCTTCCACCTGGTCGAAGTTATCGTAAATCTCCGACGGTTTGATGTAGTGGCACCCGTAGTGGGTCGCCACGCGAAGACCTTCCAGGCTCCGCGTGACATGCTTCTTGACTTCTTCCAGCCCGATCTCTTCGTAAAGGATGCGGGCCAAGTGCCTCACCTTCACCCGGCCCTCGTACTTAAGCCCCAGCCGGCCGAGGATCTCGTTCACTTCAGCCCTTTGATCTTCATGTTCAGAAAGGTGGTGGGACGCTTCGGTCAGAGCAGAGGTGCACGAGCTGCACAAGGCGCAGAGATCCAGGTTGTTCTTCTCGGCAAGGGCCAGGTTGTACCCGGCCAGGATCAGGGCTGATTTCCTGTCCGAGCTTTTCGCAGGGAATCCGCAGCAGATGAAGTCCTCCACATCGACCAGGTCTATTCCAACTTTCCCGGCGACCTTTCTTGCTGAAAGCTCGTAGTGCCTGGACCTTGCCGGAATCGTGCATCCTAGAAAGAGGGCATATTTCATACCTTGCCTCAACACTCCGGGAACAGGATCTTCACCGCCTCGCACGTGGTCGGCAAGGAGGGAAGATCGGCTTTGTTTCGCTTTTTGTTGTCAAACTCATCGATGGCGTAGATCCTGCCCTGCCCCCTGATGAGATCCCTCTGCGCTTTGATGCCGGCGGGTGCATGGCCTGCGCTGACCGCCATGTTTTTCAGGATGGTCATGAATTCCGTGATGCTCACGCCCTGGGGACATCTCTCCTGGCAGGCGTAGCAGCTGGAGCAAAGCCAGATGAAGTCGCTCTCAAGCACCTCTTTCCGCAGACCATACAGAGCCAGCCTGATGATGCGGTAGGGATTGAATTTGCTGTTCACGGCGCTCACAGGGCAGCTTGCGGTACAGGTGCGGCAGGTGAAGCAAGCCTGGATTTTTTCTGCACCCGGCTGTGCCGCGATTTCCTTGACAAAGCTCGCATCTGCGTTGGTTAGATCTATATCCGCCATTGTGAACCTCACTTGAAAATCGATGTTTCACCCCAGGCACGGAGTCCGCGGAGATCAATATTTTTCGGGAGAATCGGGAGATACCGATTCTCCCGAAGCTATCTCAGCCTTCGGCGGCCAGACATGTCTTTTCGAGGCAAACCATTTTGTCTGTCGGCATCTCTCCGACAGACAAAATCGTTTTGCTCTGCGTCCTCTGTGCCTCTGCGGTAATTATATTCTCCTTGGAGCTCCACAGCCTTCAGTATTCGGGGGGAAGCTGTCTGAGGCGCGCCAGGGAAAACACGGGCCCGTCCTTGCACACGTACTTGTCGCCGATGTTGCACCGGCCGCACATGCCGATGCCGCACTTCATCCTCATCTCCAGGGAGAGAAAGATTCTCTCAGGCGGAAACCCCAACTCCTCCAGCACGGGCTGAGTAAATTTAATCATGATCGGAGGTCCGCACACAATGGCAAAGGCATCGCCGGCGGCCTTTATCTTCTGCTTCGTGACCGCGGGCACGAATCCCACATTGTATTTCCAATCCGGATCGCTGGTTGCATCAACGGTGATGTGCACCTTGATGTCGTCTCTCCTCTCCCATGCCGCCAGCTCATCCCTGTAAAGAAGCAGCCCCGGCGTTCTCGCGCCGTAGACGACCGTGATGTCCTTGAACTTGGGCCGGTTCTCGGGGTGGAGCATGTAAACGATGCTTGATCTCAGGGTGGTGAACGCAAACCCGCCGCCGATGATGACCACGTTTTTCCCTTGCATCTCCTCCCAGGGGTACCAGTTCCCGAGGGGCCCCCGAACACCCATGACATATCCCTCTTTCATCATGTGAAGGTGGGTGGTGACAAGGCCCACTTCATTCACGGTGAATGAAAGATATCCCTTCTCTGTCGGGGACGAGGCGATACCGATCGGGATTTCGCCTTTTCCGGCCACGGAAAGCTCGGCAAACTGTCCCGGCATGTAAGAAAACTTCTCCTCGTCCTCAGGGTTTATGAAGACCAGTTTGAAGGTCTTGAGCTTGTCGTCTTCCGTTTCGGTGACGATTTCATCCACGCGAACCGGGTAGGGAAGATAGGGATTGTCTCTGTTATTCATATGGCTCTTCGTGCCTCTGAAGTGATTCCTCGACTCAACTCTGATATTCCAGCCTTATTCCACTGGAGTAATGGAGTGGTGGAGGACTGGAGTGTTGGATAAGAAAATGCAAAACATAATGGTCTTCCTTCCATCACTCCAGTGCTCCAGTACTCCAATGCTCCATTTTTAGAAGTTGTTCATCATCTCGGCAACTTCCCTGATATCAATATTCACCGGACAATAGCGGACACATCGGCCGCAGCCGGAGCATTGAACCCCATTGTCGTATTTATCCACATAATACTTCAGCTTGTGCATGAACCGCTGGCGGACCCGCTGCAACTTCTTCTCCCTGGGGTTATGCCCCGAGCCATGAAGAGTGAACAGGGGAAACATGCAGGAGTCCCAGTTCCTCATCCGGTCTCCCTGTTTGCCCGACACCTCGTCCTGGATGTCGAAACACCAGCATGTGGGGCAGAGGAAAGTGCAGGTTCCGCAGTTGATGCAGGGAAAGGCAACTTCTTCCCAGAACGGGGCGTCAAAAAGTTGGGTGACCGCTTTGTCCTTGAGCCGGTCTGTCGTCACTCTGGAGGTGATTGACTCCGCAGCCTTGGCCGAAAGTTCCTCCATTTTCTCTCTGGCACGCTCG
Organism: Deltaproteobacteria bacterium; assembly: GCA_020060805.1. Taxonomy (GTDB): domain Bacteria; phylum Desulfobacterota; class DSM-4660; order Desulfatiglandales; family HGW-15; genus JAHECH01. The sequence goes on from JAGUZM010000312.1 coordinate 7,485, forward strand.
TCTACGGTGCTCCCCCCTTCCGCCTGACCCAGGAATTCCTCACCCTTGGCTGTGATCGTTTTTGCCACCACCGTTTCTCCCAGATCATAGACCATGACGTCCAGGCCTTTTTCGCTGAAAGGCCCGCCGCCGACAGATGAACAAAAGCAGGTGGAGCACGGTTCATTGCATCCAAAACCGACGAAGGTCGTGGACTCATAGCGCTTGACCCACCAGGGGTCTCGGTACTCAGGGTTATCGAAATTGATTCTCACGATCTGAAAAGCGTGGGCATCACAGGGCCTCACGCCCACCACCGCCTGGGCAAAACTATCTTTGGCCGCTTCTTTCAAGATATTCGATTCCGGATCCTTTTCGTCCAGGTTCACCTCGAACATCCTTTCAGACTGGGGGTAAACGATAGCCTTCGGTGACAGCCTCGTGTTCTGGCAGCTGAAATCAGGGCTCTTCGCCTCGTCCAGAACCCTGAAAAGGTGAAAGTCCCCTTCCTTTACGGGCACAAACACGCGGTAACTGCTCTGAAGTCCTTTGAGGGCCTTGACCCACTCTTCTCTGGTGAATGATTTCTCTGGCATCGTGATTACCCTAACGTGAGTGGAAGACTGGAGTACTGTAGTGTTGGAGTATTGCGGTGTTGGAGCACTGGGGTACTGATTCAAACCCCATTATTCAACCATTCCAATATTACATTATCTCCCTCTCTCATTCCTCCAGTACTCCATCACTCCATTACTCCATTACTCCATTACTCCAGTACTCCATTACTCCATCACTCCATCACTCCGTCTACCGAATAAAATCGTTGCAATCATCAGGCCGGTACACATCCAGGGGCGGCCTTTCATCCGGCTTGAGCCCCGCCTCCCACCCGAAAAGCGCCTGGGCATCCTTGTTGAGCTTCTTGGTGAACTGGCGCATGGAGATCCCGACCGGGCAAACCCTTTCGCATGCCCCGCAATCCGTGCACCGCCCCGCGCAATGATAAGCCCTCAGAAAATGGAATGTCATGGTGTCGGTCGGGTCCGAGCTCTTCCCCACCCACTGGGGCCGTGACTCGTCCACAAAACAAGTCGGGCAGTAGCAGAGGGGACAGGCGTTCCGGCAGGCGTAGCACCGGATGCACTTCGAGATCAGCTGCGTGAAAAAGCTCCATTTCTTATCCGGGCCCATCTTCTCGATGCTCTCCACGTCGTGGTAGGGATTGATGTCTTTCAGTTCTTCCACAGGCTTGGCCACCATTTCATCGAAGAGCACGGGGTTGCGGTGGGTGCAGACCGCGCAGTTGGTTCTCAGGAAAGCCTTTGTCTCGAAGGTCTCGCTGAAATCCCTGCCCGTCACCACAAAGGATTCCCCCTCATCCCGAACGTCCAGGATTTCTTTAGTGTTGACCGCGCGCTGCACGGCCCTGTGGTCGATCATGCCGGTGCAGGGAATCCCGACGATGTGGAGCTGCTCCCGCTTGATCTGGTTTTCCACGATGTGGGTCACGATGTTCCTGGAATTGCAGCCGTTCGCCACGATCCCGACCTTGCCCTTCATCTTCGTCAGGTAGGTGCAGAGGTTCAGGGCACAGCTGCTGTCCCAGTAAAGGAGCGCTGTTTTCTCCGGGTCGCGGACCAGCGCGGGCTCGTTCATCATCGCCACGGTTCCTTTCTTGTAGCCGATGAACACATCCACCCTTTTGCTCTCCAGCAAGGCCCTGGCGGTTTCCCTGATCTTTTCCGTGTACCCTCGCATCACGCCACCTCAGCCCTTCTCTTGATCATTCTCGATGCGGGACCGAGAGCCGTCACTTCTCTCGCAACGACCTGCGCCACCTCGACGAACTTGGTCGCCTCTGCCGACGATATCCATGAGAACTGGAGCCTTCCTGGCTCGATTCCGATGTGTTCCAGGAGCCCTTTCAAAAGAGCGAATTTTCTTCTCGCGTAGTAATTACCTTCCAGGTAATGGCAGTCCCCCGGGTGTCACCCCGAGACCCATACCCCGTCAGCCCCATGCCGGAATGCGGCAAGGATGAATTTGGGGCTCACCCGCGCCGAACAGGGAATACGAATGACCCTGAAATGGTGCGGGTACTGAAAACGGCTCACCCCGGCCAGGTCCGCAGCACCGTAGCTGCACCAGTTGCACAAAAAAGCCGTGATCTTAGGACTCCAGTCTTCCATCGACAAATTCTTCGCCTCCTTGCACCGTGCACCTTGTACCTTGCGCCCTTCTTTTCTCACACCTCATCGATCATGGCCATGATCTGGCCTTCTTCGAAGCCCTTGAGATTGAGGGCACCGGACCTGCACGAAGCGACACAAAGCCCGCATCCTTTGCAGAGGACAGGATTGATTTCGGCCTTGCCTGCAAACGACCCTTCCGTTACGAGGTCCGGCGCCGAGTAAGGGCAAAGCTCCACACAGACCCCGCATCCGCTGCACACGGAGGGATTCGCATAAGCCACGGTGCCGCTCACTTTGATCCGCTTCTTGGCCAGGAACGTCACCGCCCTTGAGGTGGCCGCCTGCGCCTGTGCCACGGACTCGTCGATCGGCTTCGGGTAATGGGCCATGCCGCACAGGAAAACCCCGTCCGTCGCGAACTCCGACGGACCCAGCTTTGCGTGCGCTTCCACAAAGAAGCCGTCTTCGTTCATCGGCACTTTGAAAAACCTGGCGAGTTTCTCATCCCTGTGAGAAACGATCGCGGTGGCGAGAGTCAGGATGTCCGCTTTGAGGGCCACCGTTTGGCCGAGATTCTGGTCCATGAGCTCGATGGTCAGGCCTTCCTCGCCGGCAGAAACCGCCGGTTTCTGGTCTCGGGAGTACTGGATGAAGAGGACGCCTTGGAGCCGCGCCCTCCTGTAGACGTACTCCCTTTCCCCGTATGTCCGGATGTCCCTGTAAAGGATGACGACGTTCATGTCGGGGTTCAGCTCTTTGAGCTGAAGGGCGCTCTCCACGGAGTGGGTGCAGCAGACCCTGGAACAGTAGGGTCTTCCCGGCTCCCTGGAGCCCACACACTGAATGAAGACCGCCGTCTTGACTTTTTTGAGGCCGGAATCCGGGTTCCGCAGTCTCTGATCGAGTTCGAGGCTCGTCATCACCCGCGTATCCTTGCCGTAGAGGTACTCTTCCGGCTTGAGTTCATTTGCGCCCGTGGCAATCACCGCGATCCCATGATCCACGACCGTCTCCTTGCCGTTGGATCGCAAAGTGGATTTGAAGTTCCCAACGAATCCTTCCACATGGCTCAGATCCGTGTCGAGATGCACGTCAATATTCGGGTCGTCCTTAACAGACTTGGCAAGCTCTGCCAGGTTCTTTTGGATATCCTCCCCCTTCCATGTCTTGAAAAGATGGCGCCCTTGACCTCCCAGGCTCGAAGCTTTTTCCACAAGGCTCACACGGTAGCCCTGGGCAGAGAAAGTTCTCGCAGCGGCCATCCCGGATATGCCTCCTCCGATGACCAGGGCCCGTTGGTGGATGTCCACCTCAGCCTCCTTGAGAGGGCTCATCAGGGCTGCTTTGGCCACAGACATCCGGACAAGGTCTTTGGCCTTTTCCGTTGCCTCCATTGGCTCATCCTTGTGCACCCAGGAATCCTGGTTTCGAATGTTGGTCATCTCGAAAAGGTATTTGTTCAGCCCCGCGCTGACCAGGGTCTCCTGGAACAAAGGCTCATGGGTCTTGGGCGTGCAGGCGGCGACCACGATCCTGTTCAGGTCTTTTTCCCGGATCACCCTGGCCATCGCTTCCTGGGTGTCCGTGGAGCAGGTGAAAAGGTTGTCCGTCGCGTATTCCACGTACGGCAGCGTGCTCGCGTAATCCCTCAGGCCGGCCACGTCGATCACTCCGGCGATGTTGATTCCGCAATGGCATACGAACACGCCGATCCGGGGCCGCTTGCTCCGCTGCGCCCTTTCCTGGGGCACTTCCTTTTCTTTCACGAGGGTGTTCCTGCCGCGGCTCAGGAGGGCCCCCGCCTCCGCAGCAGCGGAGCTCGCCTCGATGACCGACTGGGGAATGTCCTTCGGTCCCTGGAAGGCGCCGCAAGCGAAGACGCCTTCCCTGGATGTTCTCACCGGGCTGAAGGACCCGCTCTTGCCGAACCCTCCTTCTGTGAGATCAACGCCCAGCCTTCTCGCCAGGGCCGCCACCTCGGGGGAGGCTTCGAGGCCCGAGGAGAGGACCACCATGTCAAAGCGCTCTTCCACGACCTCGCCCTTCTCGTTCACGTAGGGGATCAGGAGGTCGTCGCTTCCTTTCACAGGCTCAACCGTGGGAACCCTGGAACGAACGAAGCGGACCCCATGCTTTTCCTTCGCGTCGTTGTAGTACCGTTCAAAATCCTTTCCGTGGGTTCTTATGTCCATGTAAAAGATGGCGCACTCCAGGTCTTTTCCGGCGTGCTCCTTCGCAATCACCGCTTCCTTGACAGCATACATGCAGCACACCGATGAGCAGTATCCATGGTCGCAGTGATGGATGTCTCTCGAGCCGATGCACTGGAGCCAGGCGATCTTTTTCGGGGAGTGGCGGTCAGAGGGTCTTTCGAGATGTCCCTGGTATGGGCCTGTCGCGCTCAGGATCCGCTCAAACTCCATGCTTGTCACCACATTGGGGTATTTCGCGTACCGGTAGGTGAGGTAGCGGGTGGGATCGTAGGGCCTGAACCCGGGGGCGAGGATGATCGCCCCGACGTTCAGGTTGCGTTTTCTTTCTTCTTCATCGAACCGGATCGCCCCTGCGGGGCAGAATTTTTCACAAGCCCGGCACTTCCCTTTCTGAAAAAAGATACACGTCTTCCGGTCGATGGCGTACTTGAGGGGCACGGCCTGCGCATAGTCTACGTAGACGGCTTTTCGCGTGATCAGGCCCTGATTGAAAGGATCGTCTACTTTTTTCGGGCACTTTTCCGCACAGGCCCCACAGGCGATGCACTTTTCCGTGTCCACAAAACGGGGGTGCTGGAGCACCTCCACCCCGAAATTCCCCGCCTGACCTGTGACCTCGGTGACCTCGGATAGGGTCAAGAGTTCTATGTTGAGATGCCGGCCGACCTCGACCAGTTTGGGCGAGATGATTCACATGGAGCAGTCATTGGTGGGGAAGGTCTTGTCCAGCTGGGCCATGGCTCCGCCGATGGAAGCCCCTCTTTCCAGAAGATAGACGTAATACCCTGAGCTGGCCAGGTCCAGACTGGCTTGCATCCCAGCGATCCCGCCCCCCACCACCAGGACAGATCCCGTTACGTTATCCGGCATGTTTTCAACTCCTCCCATCCTTTTTCAGCGCCCCGGCGGCCGGCGACAGGCAATCTCTTGGGCCGCGATCGCCAGGCCCGGGTTCTCGTTGGACGGAACCCAGTGTAACTATATTGTAGCTAAACCGCAACTCCAAATTGAAAAAGCCCGTACTCCCAGGCTGCTCAAAAACGCCCGGATACAAGGCGCCAATCTCAGTTGCGAGTGACGAGTAACAAGTGTCGAGACCAAAACATTAACTTGTCACTCCTGACTCGTTGCTTGTCACTTGCCTCAGACGATGAGGGCAACGCAGTTCGTCAGACCCCGGCCTGACGGGGAGGTGGGTGTTTTTCAGCAGCCTGCTAGGTTTTGGGCGTGAGGGTATACTTGTTGACCATGTGGTGGGGATAGTAGGATTCCTTGGCCTTTCTCAAGCCCTCAACCCCCATATCCTGCTCCCGGTTCACGTAGGTCTTCTCAGCCCAGGCATTTTCGCAGAAGCGCTGGTTGATCGCTGCGTAGAGGCCCGGAATATCCGGGTTCGCCTTTTCGATGTGGATGACCGCCGTATCCTGGTTCAGGGGATCCCCGAGAGAAAAAGCCTCCACCTTCGAATTCATCACGATCGCCCCGCCCTGATAGTTCAGGTCCCCGAACCGCGTGAGGGCCTCACGGATCGCATAATCTTCCGCCAGAAGCTCCGGTTTTTCAACGCATTCCCGCATCTGGCACCAGGCCTCCTGCATGTCCATGAAGCACTCCACCAGCTCCGTATCCAGTTTGCGGTATTCGAAGACATTCTCCTTGATGAATTTATTGAGATGGTTCTTCTTCCGGTGGAACTTCCTTCCTGACAGGGTAATCAGGTCTTTTGTCAGGTAAACATAGTCGGAATTATCGCGGTCCGGCTCCCTTTCGTATTTTGCGGGGTCGAGGTCCTTCTTCACGAAGCGTTCACCCACCCTGCGAATGCTCACTTCAGGGGTGAGCTTCCTGATCTCCTGGGACAGAAAATCGAGGGCTTTGTGTTTGTCCCCTGATCCCACGGGAGGCAAGCCATAAGGATCCCCCCGTTTGGGTTGAAAAATCACGAGGAGGCAATCGTCTTTGCTGAACCACACCGGCCGATAATGATGACGCCACATGAAAAGATTGGTGAAGGTCATCTCCGACGTCTCAGGGGGGTCCAGTTTCAGGAACCGGTCAAAGACTGGTTTGTCCTGGATTTCTATCGCCTTGAAATCATCCATCGTTTTCTCTGTTCACCACCCCCGGCTGTCCCCCCAACTCCGCCGCCTTCTGCAGAAGAATCACGGGCCGAGGTTCTACGCAACCCTGATGTTCTTGGAGGCATCATAGAAGATGGTCTGGCCGTGGTCAACGTGGATCAGGCGGTGGAGCATGCCCTGCGCTTCCATCTCCCGCTTGATGTCAAGGGGGGGAAAGTGCACGGGTTCGTCTCCGAGCTGAAAAGTGCCCCAGTGAACCACCATGAGATGCTTTGCGTTCAATTCACGGAAGGCTTTGGCCGTCTCTCGCGGGTTAATATGGGATCCCGCCATGAACCAGCGGGGTTCGTAGGCCCCCAGGTTGAAGATGGCCAGGTCGATGGGGAACTCTTTTCCGATTTCACCGAACCGGTCAAAGTAAGCCAGGTCCCCTGAGATGAACAGGTTGATGCCGCTCTCGGTCCGGACCAGGAATGAACCCCACAGGGA
>JAGUZM010000488.1 GCA_020060805.1 Deltaproteobacteria bacterium
CGAAGGCACATGCAAGCGAGTGACATCGGTGTCCAATGGCCTGGTTGGCGCCGCCTGCGGCGGCGACAGCCGGGACATGGACCCGATAGGGGCAACGCCCAGGCTAACAGGTGCGCGGGCGTTTTTCCCGCGCATCCTTGTCCAGCCCTATGCTAGCGACCTCCAATCAGTCGCTCATACTCGTCATGGGTCCCGATCCATACCCAGATATAGTCCTGTCCGTCAGGCACAGCCAAGGCGCGATGGCCAGCTCCCACTCTGGCAGACCAGAACTGCCCGACTTTCTTGAAATGAAGCGAGGGATGTCGTGGGTCTTCGCGTAGGAGAGAAAAGCTCTTGTCAGCCAATTCCCTGATCTGCGCAGGTAAAGACCGGTAGCATTCCCAAAAACGCCCTGTCGTCCGGTGGATCACAGATCCCTCAATTTATCACGGCTCTTCTCATCCTTTGCTTCCTTCACGAGGAAGTCCAATTTCCCTGACTCCGAGTCGACTTGGATCTGTTTGTCCCATTGCTCCCAGTCACGTTCGAGGAACCAATCTCTGAACTTGCGGTACTCATTTGCCGGCAACGAAACAATTGCACTCTTTATTTCTTCGATTCTATTCACTAGTTCACCTCCATAGGCAAAAAGACAATATGGTCTGTCGCTAACATTGCTTCTTCTTTATATTCTACGGATGGGTGAGTCCTTTTGCAGATAAATACCTTGTTTTTGGTTTTGTGTCAAGGCATTCACTTGCCGTCCCGCACCAGCGGTAGTCGTACAATGGCCTGAAAAAGCTTGAGAATCGCCGTTTGAGGGCTCATTGAGCAGGGCTCAGCAAGGCACCTCAGACAGGTGGAAGCTTGATAATGAACTCCGTCATCCGCGTGGTTGCATTTCGAGAGTTAGCGTTGTATGGAATTGGGTGTTCTTGAAACATTTATTCTGGCGGGTATAAATTTCTCTCAGGAAGAACTCAGGGCCACCGTTCGCTCTCGTTCGTCCTTCGATACCCGTTCGACACGCTCACGGTCCTGAGCACCGTCGAAGGACTCAGGACGAACGGCCTTGCCGATCATGGTGAAGTAGCCGTCCTCCGTAGCAGTGCTGTAACTGCGGAGGGTTGATCGGGGCATGAACGAAATGGTTTATTGTGTTATTGGTGCAATGGCAGTCGGAATTGTTGGATAGACTTAAAAGAGGTCTAAGACCGGAGGGTTGTAACATGACGGGGCAGATTCTTCTTTACATCGGCGCTGCCTTGACGCTTTTATGGGGAATTGAACATCTTTTTCCGACCAAATCGGTCGTTCGGGGGTTCGGGGAAATCAGCGCCGACAACCGGCGCATCATCACAACCGCTCTCATCCTCGCAGGCTCGATATTTGTTTGACCCTTCCGGCAGAAATGCTATCTTTGACCACGGTTTTTCCAGGATCATCCAAGGAGTGTATTGAAAGGAGACGATGGCATTGGCTGCGGGAGAGAGGATCGCATTCGTTGACGGAAGATTGGTTGCTCCTGATCGCCCCATCATCCCTTATATCGAAGGTGATGGGACAGGGCCCGACATCTGGCGGGCCGCGGTGCGGGTTTTCGATCGGGCTGTGGAGTTGTGCTGGAAGCGAAAGCGGCGAATCGTCTGGAAGGAAGTCCTGGCAGGGGAAAAGGCATTCAAAGAAACCAAGAACTGGCTGCCCCAGGAGACGATCGAGGCGTTCCAGGAGCACCGGGTCGGCATCAAGGGGCCTCTCACAACCCCCGTGGGGGAAGGCATCCGGAGCCTCAACGTCGCTTTGAGACAAAAGCTTGATCTCTACGCCTGTGTCCGGCCGGTCCGTCATTTCCCCGGCGTTCCCAGCCCTGTGAAAGAGCCCCAAAAGGTGGACATGGTCGTTTTCAGGGAAAACACGGAAGACGTCTACGTGGGGTTTGAGCTGGAGTCCGGTAAGGAAGAAACAAAAGACCTCCTGGAGCACCTCCTGAAAAAGTACGGCTGGCACATCCGCCCTGATGCAGGAATCGGGATCAAACCGATCAGTAAATTCGGAAGCCAGCGCCTTGTCAGGGCGGCGATTGACTATGCTCTGGCCAGGAAACGCAAGAGCGTAACCCTGGTCCACAAGGGAAACATTCAGAAATTTACGGAGGGCGCCTTCCGGAGCTGGGGGTACCAGCTTGCAAAAGAAGAGTACCGCAATCGTGTGATCACCTGGGAGGATTCGGGCGGAAAGCCGCAAAAAGGAAAACTCCTGATCAAGGACGCCATCGCCGATGCTTTCTTTCAGCAGGCCCTCACCAGGCCTGAAGAATTCGATGTGATCGCCACCATGAACCTGAACGGCGATTACATGTCGGACGCCCTTGCCGCACAGGTGGGCGGTCTCGGAATGGCGCCGGGCGGAAACATCAACTACGAGAGCGGATACGCCATTTTCGAGGCGACCCATGGCACAGCTCCCAAATACGCCGGTCTCGACAAAGTCAATCCTTCCTCCGTGATCCTTAGCGGCGCCATGATGCTCGATTACATGGGGTGGTCGGAGGCTGCCAGGAAAATCGAAGGAGGGATCGAAAAGACGCTCGCCTCAAGAAAGGTGACCTATGACCTGGCAAGGTTGATGGATGGCGCCGAAGAGATCTCCTGCTCCCAATTCGGGGCCCTGGTCTGCGAAAATATGGAGGAGTGAAAGATCTGCGGAAGTCCACGCTCTGCCGCAGCTCTGTGCGCCTTCCTGATCTTAATCTGGGCCTCCTTCCGGGTCTTTGGGGTTGCCAACCCTAGTGAACTGTTATATGTATCCTCGAAATCCGTCTATCCTTCGCGAGGTTGACATCGCCTCAAGGAATAACGCATCAATCTTCAGGGACGCCGGTTATGTCGAAACCCTTCATCATCCACAGGGGCAGCAAGCTTTTTTTCGACCTTCCCTCGGAATGGTCGCTTCTCACACTCGCCGCCTTCGATGAGCTTCCTCAACAAGAAGAACCCCTGGAAATGATCCAGGAGGCCTTGCGCTACCCCGTGGGGTCGCCTCCGTTGAAAGAATGCGTTTCTTCATCCGATGAAGTGGCCATTCTGGTGGAAGACATAACCCGCGCGTCCCCAAAGAAGCTCGTCCTCGAAGCGCTCCTCGCTGAATTCAAGAGCATCGGGTTATCCGAAGACCGTATCTCGGTCATCATCGCCCTCGGCACCCACAGGGGTCTCTCACCCCAGGAGATGGAGGCCACTTTCGGGAGATCGCTTCTGGCAACCTATGAGTTTATCAACCACGACTGCCGTGCATCGGATCTTGTCCCGGCGGGGAAACTTCTTACAGGCCGTACCGTCAGGATCAACCGGAAGGTCGCCGCTGCGGCTTTCAGGATCGGAATCGGGTCCATATTCCCCCACCCCATGAACGGGTTCGGAGGGGGCGGCAAGATCCTCTTCCCCGGGGTCGCTGACTTCGAATCCATCAAGGAACACCACTTCAGGTACACCTTCCATGAAGGCACCGGTCTTGGGAAGATCAAAGCCAACCGGTTCTATGACCAGGTTTGCGCCGTCGCGCGATCAGCGAAGCTGAACTATGTGGTCAACAGCATCATGGATCAGAGTGACCGTGTCGCCGCCGTTGTGGCGGGCCATCCCGTGGAGGCCCATCTTGCGGGGATCGACAAGAGCCGGGCCATCGTTTCCAGACGGTTCGACAAAAGGGCGGACATCACGATCATCACCTCTTTCCCCTATACCGAAGGTCCCCAGATCGTGAAGCCTCTGGTTCCCGCCTCCATGGTGACAAAAGAGGGCGGTTTCATCATTCTCTCCGCAGAGTGCTCGGGAAATCTTCCGGACCCCTTTATCCAGGCCTTCGAGCGGTTCCACGCCGGACACGAGGGCAACCTCCACGCCGCTGTGCTGGAGCATTTCGAGAATAATCGCCCCATCATGAAGGAAGGGGCGATTGATTTCAACATGGCCCTGGGGTTGACTCTCGCCCTGCAGCATCGGCACAGGATCGTCCTCGTTTCCGAGGATGTCCCAAGGGACAAGGCCCAAAAGATGGGCTTCTTGTACGCAGAGACCTTTGGCCACGCCTTCGACCTGATCACAGCTGAACATCCACGGGCGGAAGTCCATGTCATCCCATCGGGGGGCGTTGTGTTGCCCGTCATCTGAGGGAGAGGTAGAGGCATTCGCATGTCATGAGCGGAAGAGACCCCTTCATCAAGGCTTACCACGATTTCAGGGAATCCATCGACCTTTCTAAAGGGGGAATCCTGCCCGACCTGGATAACCTCGTCTGGTATGTGCTCATGGGCGTTCCCCGCGTGCCGGCAGACGACGATCCCTCTGAGAACGCCCTCCTGGCCGCGATCGACCAGAGGATCCTGATCCTCAAGGCGGTGTTTGTGGAAACCAACAGCCGTGAAACCGATGAGTTCCTCGATCAGGGTCTTCAGCGCTATGATCTGGCAGCCAGGATGGCCAAGACCATGCTCGAGGGGGATGCCAAACAAAATACCAATTCTTATTGACATTATAGCAAGTTATATAATACGTTATCACCGATCCGTTAATAACGTACCGGTAATCCCGTACTGACGTGGAACGATCTGAAAGCGCCCCTCTCTAAGCTAAGAGGGAAAGACGGAAAGGAGGCAACCCGTAGCTTCCGTGGCGCGGAGAGATCTGGACTCATGGAAAATCCGTTCAAATATGGTGTGATCGTTCGAGGTCCTTATTTTGCGGACCGCCAAAACGAAGTCGCCGAATTGACGGGAGAGATGCAAAGCCTGAGCCGAGTGTTCCTCGTTTCTCCAAGACGTTTCGGCAAGACCTGTCTTATCTATAATCTATTGGATGCCCTGCATGAAAAAGGTTTGGCTACAGCATATCTGGACCTTAACGCCTATCCTGATTTGCGAAGCTTTGCTGCGGCCTTCGCTCAGGTAACTTCGAAAGCTTTGGAATCGGATACGAAGAAACTGCTAAAAATCTTTGCTGGCCTGAAAAAGCTTCGCCCTAAAGTCTCCCTCGGGCTCGACGGCTCCATATCAGGGGGTCTCGAAGTAGCCGCAGAAGAAAAGCAAGCCCTCCCCGCTCTTCTTGAGGGGATGAGTCATGCCGAAGCATTGGCCAACAAGAAAAAGAAGAACCTGGTGCTTGTTATCGACGAGTTCTCAGACCTTCCAAAATACGATGGTCAGATTCTTGAAAAAGCCATGCGATCTGAGATTCAGCAGCACAGCCATGTGGGCTATATCTTTTCCGGATCTGAAGAGTCAGTGATGCTGTCCATGGCTCGTGATAAGAAAAGGGCGTTTTACAAGATGGGAAGGATCATGGATCTTGGGCCGATTGACAGGGTGTCCTACACGGGATTTATTCTGGAGTGGTTTGAAAAGGGAAGATTCAAGATCGAGAAGGAGTGGATAGAGAAGCTTCTCGAGCTAGGAATGGATGTACCCCATAACATTCAAAGACTTTGTCACGCTCTATGGGATTTGGCCCGAGAGAACACCCATATTTCAGACTCTCTTGTTCAGGAACTTCCTTTTGTGATCGCCAGGCAGGATTCGCCCCATTTTGAGCTACTCTGGCATACCGCCTCTACGCAGCAGCAAAACCTCCTTATTGCCTTGGCCAGGGACCCCGAAGCCAAACCTTTTTCAGGGGGTTTTCAGCTCACCCATGGGATCGGGCCTTCTTCATCCATCAAGGCTTCTTTGGATTCTCTTGCCAAGAAAAACATCCTCATGAGAACAAAAGAGGGTGCTTACCGTTTCCACGACGTTTTCATGCAGTACTGGATCCTGTCCCTCCAGGAATGACCGCTGATCGGCTTTTTCCTTGATGCGCCACGCCGAATGCCGTATACTCCGTCCCACTGAAAGCGAGTTCTTAGCCCCATCCCCCATCCCTATTGATCCGCGTTCATCCGCGCCTGATGGGGGAATTTTTTTCATCGTGCAGTCCCAGGACCGTTTGGGTTTTCAACTATTGATCATCTGTGTTGCTCTGTGTCCCATGACGTTTCACCTTGGGAACTGTTGAAGCAGCGAATTCGAAACAGGGAAGGAGTGAGTATGATTTTGAGGTTGCTCATCACGGCATTATTCGTCCTGGCCTCCGGTGCGGCAGGGGCCCAGGAAAAACCTGGTTTGAAAGACCAGAAGGAAAAGGTTAGCTACATCATCGGATTTGACATCGGCGCCGATTTCAAGAAACAAGCGATCGACGTCGATCCGGAGATCGTGGCACGGGGAATCAAAGACGGGCTGGCGGGAAAGAAATCTCTCCTGCCCGAAGAGGAGGCAAAACAAGTCATGGCTGATTTCGGAAAAGAGATGAGGGCGCGGCAGGAGGAACTCCGCAAAGCCGCGGGAGAAAAAAACAAGAAAGAAGGAGAAGCCTTCCTTGCCGGGAACAAGGCCAAGGAGGGCGTAAAGACTTTGCCCAGCGGGCTGCAGTACAAAGTGATCAAGCCGGGGACCGGAAAGAAGCCGACGGCAGCGGATAACGTTACGACCCACTACAAAGGCACCCTGATCGACGGGACCGAGTTTGACAGTTCCTACCCCCGGGGAAAGCCTGCCACCTTTCCAGTCAGTGGGGTCATCTCGGGATGGACGGAAGCTTTGCAACTCATGCAGGAAGGTGCGAAGTGGCAGCTCTTCATCCCCCCGAACCTGGCCTACGGTGAGCGCGGGGCCGGCCAGGTCATCGGACCGAACACCACTTTGATCTTTGAAGTCGAGTTGATCTCCGTGCAGGAAAAAAGATGATCCCGGGTTCTCCGGTGCGACACGGACCGACGAGACTTCCGTTGATTTAATGGCGTTGTGCTGGCCACGCGAGGTACCTGATCGGGGAGGGCCTGCTGCCATGAACTTCATTATTCGTTGCCTTTGCCCGGATGACTTGGTCCCGGTGGATCGATTAAGGGCTGAGCTCGGATGGAACGACACGATCGCAGATTGGGAGCGCCTGTTATCTCTCTCTCCGGAGGGTTGTTTTGCGGCTGAGCAAAACGGTCAGGTCGTGGGGACCTGCACATCGGTGTGTTACGGGAATGCCCTGGCCTGGGTAGGCATGATGATGGTCCACCCGGCCCACCGCAGGAAAGGCATCGGGAGTGCTCTCCTGCGATGTTGCGTAGATCATCTTCGACAGCGCGGCGTGCGCTCCATCAAACTGGATGCCACGCCGATGGGACAACCCCTTTATGCGCGGATCGGCTTTGTGCCGGAATGGACCCTCGCCCGCTGGGAATACCGCGGTTCCCCGATGGCGGTCCAACCGGCATCAGAGTGCATCCAACCCCTCGCCGGAAAGCATTGGCCCGCGATTCTCGCCCTGGACGCTCAGGCGCTTGGGGTTCCTCGGGGCCGACTGCTGCGATCCCTGGCGGCCGCCAGCCGACGGGCGCTGGTTTACGAAAGGGGCGGGTCGATCCTGGGTTTCGGCATGCTCCGCGACGGCGCCCTTGCCAGTTGCCTTGGGCCGGTTGTGGCAGGGTTTCAAGCGGGCGAACGGCTGGCGCGCTGTCTGCTCTCCGGGCAAGGTGACCGGCCCGTCTTCTGGGACATACCGGATCGAAACGAGGGGGCTTCTCTTTTGGCTCGCCAACTGGGCTTCGCTTTCCTCACCCCCCTGACGCGCATGTATCTCGACACCAACCCTGTCCCTTCGGATCCCTCCCGCATATGGGCCATTGCCGATCCGGCCGCAGGATGAGGGGTCGGGGACTTTTCCGATTCATTGACATGCCTGTGGGCCCATGGTAAATAGGTCCCTTGAGTAAGGCGAGGCAGACGGTGACTTGCGTTGGGCCTTGCCGGGGAAAAGGTGTCTCCTCCCCCTTGATTCAAGGAAGGCGAGGAGGGTATTTTCTTCGTTAAACCGGATCGCAATCAGAGGAGGAAAACATGAAAAAGGTCTTCTTGGTGCTGTCGTTGCTGGTTGTGGCTCTTCTTTTCATCTCCGCTCCCGGCTTCTGCGCGGATGTCAAGAAGGGAATCCGCGTGGGGAATGCGGGCGCTTTCACCGGAGATGCCGCAGCCCCGTGCATGGAGATTTTCAACTCGTCTCAGGTCGCGGTGGACGAATGGAATGCCGGGGGAGGCATTCAGGGAATTAAGATCGAACACATCATGGGTGACGATGCCATGGACCCGGCTCAGGGCCTCAACGTGGCTCAAAAATTCGTCGCCGATGATCTGATGTACGGCGTGATCGGCCCCCCGATGAGCCATATTGCCCAGGCGACCATGAAGGTCTACGCCGGCGCCAACCTGACCTGCATCACCACGGCCGCCTCCAAGCCGGACCTGACCGATCAAGGATACAAGCATTTCTTCAGGGTCAATGCGAGAAACGACGCTCACGGATGGAACTGCGCGCTTTTCATCCAGAGGACCCTCAAGGCCAAGAAGGTGGCTGTGCTCAACGAAAAGGTGGCCTACTGCGAGAACATCGCTTCCGAGACGATCAACGGCCTTAAAAAACTGGGGATCACAGACATCATGCAGGACACGATTGTCGGCGGAGCCAAGGATTATTCCGCGGTCCTGACCAAAGTGAAAGCTTTCAACCCTGAGGTCCTTTTCTTCGTTGCCACCACCGCCCCGGATCAGGCGATCGGCGTCAGGCAGGCGAAGGAACTGGGAATCAAAGCCGTCTTTTTCGGAACCGAGGGCGCTCGCGACAAGAAGGATTTCATCGCTGCCTCTGAACGCGCGGCAGAGGGGGCGTACGTCTACCATTTCGCTCCCGATGTGTTCGCCATCCCTGAAGCGAGCGGGTACATCAAGAAATTCGAGGCAAAATACGGCACCATCAGCGGTTTCGGCCCCCCTGCCTACGAGGCGATGAATATCCTCCTCACAGCGATCGACAAGGCTGCCAAGGACGGAAAAATCAGCAGGGAAGAGGTCATGAAAAACGTTGCCGGAACCCGCAACTTCAAGGGGATTCTCGGATTCCCCGTGAGTTTCGACAAGAAGGGTGATCTGGAGGGCGGCGCCACCTACTTCTTCAAAGTGGAAGGGAAAGATTTCAAACAGGTGGCGGTCATGACGGGAAAGTAGAGAATTTCTTTCCACAAAGGTCCTGACCAGATCACGCGGTTGGGACCTTTTTTTTCATCCCTCGCTTATGGACTTATATCTTCAGCAACTCCCTCAGCAGCTTGTCAACGGCCTCACCTTGGGTGGGGTCTATGCCCTCATCGCCATCGGCTACACGATGGTCTACGGCATCCTCTTCATGCTCAACTTCGCCCACGGTGAGATCTACATGATCGGCGGGTTCGCAGGCTGGTGGGTTCTTCACCTCCTGAGCAAGAACAACATGCCCATCATCAATGCGGTTGCCGTGGTGGCCCTGATGATCGTGGCCGCCATGGCCGTGACCGCTTTTCTCGGAGCCACCGTTGAGCGCCTCGCCTACAGGCCTTTGCGCAAGGCTCCCCGGATGAATCTTCTCCTGAGCGCCCTGGGGGTCTCCATCTTCCTGCAGAACACCGTGCTCACCTTTCAGGGCGCGAAAGCCCGGTTCTTCCCCGTCTCATCCCTCATCCCCGAAAGCATCCGCACCTTCCAGATCGGGGAGGTGGTCTTTTCCTTCATGCGGGTCCTGGTGATCGCGTTGACTTTTGTATTCATGGCAGCCCTCACCATCGTCGTCAAGAAAACCAAGGTGGGAAAAGCGATGCGCGCCACAGCCCAGGACATTGAAGCGGCAACTTTCATGGGCATTGACACGGACAGGATCATCGTCCTCGTTTTCTTGATCGGGTCTGCTCTGGGCGGAGCGGCGGGTACCCTCGTGGGCTTGCTCTTCACCCAGGTGGACTATTACGTGGGCTTTCAGGCTGGCCTAAAAGGATTTACCGCTGCGGTCCTTGGAGGAATCGGCAACATTTTCGGAGCCATGCTCGGGGGAATCATTCTCGGCTTGCTCGAGTCCCTGGCCACGACTTTCTTTCCTGCGACCTACAAAGACGTGGTCGCCTTTGTCGTTCTGATCATCGTCCTCGTCTTCAGGCCCTGGGGACTCATGGGCGAAAAAGTACCGGAAAAGGTTTGATGGATACGAGAGCCACAGCGTTGAATTCGAGCCGGAAGGGCAGATGGCCGCTCTACATCGCTTTCGGGATCGCTCTCGCCCTTGCGCCACACCTCATGCCTGACAACTACTGGCTCAGGATCTATACGATGTCCGGCATCTACGTGATGCTCGCCCTCGGCCTCAACATCGTCGCGGGTTTTGCGGGCCTGCTGGACATGGCCTATGTCGCCTTCTTCGGCCTGGGAGGGTACATTTTCGCCCTTCTCTCCTCCAATCAGTTCGACATCCATCTTCCCTTCCTCCTCACCCTTCCCCTTTCCGCTTTTCTCACCATGGGCATTGGCTTTGCCCTGGGTTCGACGAGCATGCGCCTCAAAGGGGATTACCTGGCCATCGTCACCCTCGCTTTTGCTCAGATTTTCAAACTCCTCCTGCTGAACCTGGACAGGCCGATCAACATCACCGGCGGTGTAAACGGCATTTTCAACCTCGACCCCATCCGTCTCCTCGGGTTCAGACTCATCTCTCCCGTCGCATACGCCTACCTGATATGGTTTATCGCTCTGGTCGTGGTCATCGGTTGCTTTCGAATCAAGAACTCCAGGTACGGTAGAGGATGGGAAGCGATTCGGGAGGATGAACTCGCCGCCGAGGCGATGGGCGTGAACACCACCTGGATGAAACTCAAAGCCTTTGCCGGCGGCGCCTTCATCGCCGGCGCAACGGGCGCCCTCTTCGCCTCGTTTCAGGACTCCGTCTTCCCCAACAATTTCGATTTCCCTCAGCTCGTCATCGTCTACTGTATGGTCATCCTGGGGGGCCTGGGCAACATTCCCGGCGTCATCATCGGCGCCGTGCTCCTTTCCATCCTGCCCGAGTTCCTGCGAGAGTACGGTGCCTACCGCATGATGTCCTACGGCCTTATCCTCATCGTGCTCATGGCTTTGCGGCCTCAGGGCATCATGGGCGAGATCGGCTTTCTTGCAAAAAAAATCAGGAGGCCGGATCGGGATGAGACAGGGATTCTCAAATCGTCAACAGAACTCTATTACAGGGCCGAAGAAAAGCCGGAGAGCAGAAAAAGAGAATTTTACCGGGGGGATCGCGTCGTCTTGGAGCTCAGGGGAGTCTCTCAGAATTTCGGCGGCGTCCTCGCCGTCGACCATTTGAGCTTCCGGCTTTTGGAAAGAGAAATCCTGAGCATCATCGGGCCGAACGGCGCCGGCAAGACCACGGTGTTCAACCTCGTATCAGGCATCTACTCGCCAACGTCAGGAGCCATTCTTTTCGAGGGCCGAAGCATCGCTGGTTTGAAACCCCACCAGGTAGTGAAAGCGGGAATCGCGAGGACGTTCCAGAACCTGAGGCTTTTCTCCAACATGACGGTTCTGGAGAACGCGAAGGTGGCGCAGTTCTGCCGGACCCGATCCGGGCCGCTCTCCATCCTCCTCCGTCTTCCTTTTCACAAAAGAG
>JAGUZM010000063.1 GCA_020060805.1 Deltaproteobacteria bacterium
CAACGAACCTTTTCCGGTATAGGTAGCCCTTTTTGCTTCCTTCCCGTGAGGATCAACTCTACGTCGGGGTTTTGATCACGTAGAATGGCAAAAGCCTGAAACAGGACATCGATACTCCTGCTTCGGTGGATGGCCCCGCAATACCCGATTATTTTCTTGTCCATCGGAAGATTGAGATTCCGGCGACAATCGCGCCGATCCAATGGCATGAAATAAGGAGGGTCTGCCGCCATAGGGACGACGCGAACCGGCCTTCCGGCACCGAGCCCGGCCAACCGCTCCGCCAGTTGAGGACCTGCCGCGGTGACCACGGTCGCCCTGGAAAGCGCCCGGCGCCAGACAAGGTGCAGGGGTTTAAGCCACGGGATGTAGCTTTCGTAATTATCGTAGGCGTCAATGACGGATTGAGCCCCGGCAGATTCCGCCAATTCTACGGCAAGGATCCCGTAATAGGTGTCCGAGAACCCCACGATCCAGTCAGGCTTCAATTGGTGGACGAAATTCCTCGCCTCGATTAGATAAGGGATCGGCCCCCACGGGATGATGCTTCGGGAAATCCATGTGACATCGTCTTTGTGGAGGCGAAGAGGGGGATCATTCCTGTAACTGAGAACCAAGAGGTAGACCTGGTGCCCGCGACTCGCCAGAATCCGGGGGATGTGAAAGAACCGGCCGTAGGATCGCGTCACCAAATCCTTACCTTGAGGCCTGCGTTTGGAAAAAAAGAGAATTTTCATGGTCTACCGCAAAGGATATCCCTAATACGAACGCGATTATTCTTTCAGCACTTCCATGCTCTCCCTCACCTCGCCCTCTACCCCGAGGTTGGAGGAAAGGGAAGGGTGAGAGTGCGTCGATGACCAAAGACCTGACACGTTCGTGTTAGCATGGGTCTCCGGCTCCGGGAGTCGTTACCCGCCGGCTCAGCACATCGGTCAGGATTTGCTCAAGCCTCCGGTTGAAATGCGCCTGGGTCCATTCGGCCGATCTCTGAAGTCCCTGGCGCGAAAGGGCGTTGCAGAGATCATCATCGTTCCATAGCTTCCTCATGATCTGAACGACTTCGACCAAAGCGTGGGGATCAAAAAAGAGGGCTCCATGCCCCAATTGTTCCGGCATGCCGTAGATCCTTGAAACAGCCGCGGGACAACCCAAGGCCATGGCTTCCAAGGGGGGTATGTTGGTCGGGCCGAAAAACGTCGGCATGATCAACGCTCGGGCCCTCCGGTAGAATTCAGGCATGTCCCCGTCGGGCACATACCCCAGGAAGTGGACGTGATCGATCAACCCAAGTTCACGGGCCAGTTCGCGCGTCGATTCATAGCCATTTTTCTTCGACCCCACGAATACGATATGAATGTCCGGAATCTCGCGGATCAAGTTAGCGGCGGCCTGGAGGAGAATTTTGTGGTTTTTGTGTTCCCAGAACTGGGCAGGGTAGAAAAAGAACTTTCGGGGGAGGCGATGACGGCCGTCGAAGTTCTCGGGCTTTGTGTGGAGGGCGATGGACCTGGGAGCGACGTAGGGCAAAACATGAAGTCGTGACTCATGAAGATGATAGCTTTCCCTGACGTGTGTTTTACCGATTTCGGAGTCCACGAGTATTCCCTCAGACCAACGGCACATGTTGGAATAGTGTTTTTCCCTTGTTTCGAGCAACCCGTGGGCCGAAACCTCAGGGAACCGGCGTTCATACCGGTGCATGAGGTCATAAATAGTGCCGAGGGAAGGGACAGGGATGAGATAGGTCCATGTATCCTGGGACGGAAAAATCCAGAGGGCACAGTTTTGTTCAACCAGCCGTCTTGCGCCCGGATGAAAGAGGGGGCTCAGGGTGCGCCACGGCTGCATCGGAATGTACCGGCTCACACGCTTGGCTGCGAGGATTCTCCACGCGCCGGGACGCCAAAAGACGGAAGGAACGCCGGCGTCCCGGACAGTATCAACCCAACGACGATCAGCGATGCAGACAGACTTTTCAAAGCGATTTTCAGGAAGGGCAGAGACCGCTTCGAGCATGGACTGGCTGTAGGAGAAAGCTCCCCCATCCGTAGGTCTGGCACACAAAAAGAGTCCAATCCTTTTTTTCATGATCGACCCACAAAACAGACACTCCATGTGTCGAATCCGGGTTGACGTCCCGACATCCACTCGAAGCACTCCACGGTCTCAAAACCGGCGGTGGCAAACAGAAGCTCAACCTCGGGCTTGAAAAGATAACGCATCAGGTGGGTTTCCTGAACGATGCCTGTTTTGCCGTTGGCTTTGTCCGAGATGAAGACCTGGTAATTCACTTCGACGAGATCCCTGTTGGCATGCATGACGGGTTCGGCGACACGGACCACGCTCAGGCGATCGTCCTCCATGCGTTTGACCCTCACGGCGGGCCGATCCGTGAGAACAGCCGGGCCATACCAGCAATCGAAGATAAATATTCCTCCCTTCTTCAGGTGGGTTTTGGCTGTGTGGAAGGCTGCCTTGATGTCGTCGTTGGTGGGAAGGTAACTGATCACGTGAAACAAGGCGATCACTCCATCGAAATGCCGTCCCAGGCGAACGTCCCGGATATCTCCGCGGGAAAGGGTGATTCCAGACGCCCTCGGATCGGGCATTTCTTTAAGCCGCTTCTCGGCTCGATCGAGCATCTCCTGGCTGAGGTCGACACCATGCACTCTGTACCCCAGCGCCGCGAGGTGAACAGCATGCCCACAGGTGCCGCACCCCAATTCGAGAATGGACTTCGTGCCAGGGCTGTTCCTTTGAATGATGCCATGCACATGTTGTGCTTCGCCGAGGTAGTCCTTATCTTTGTACAGAAGATCATAGTAGGGTGCGTAGCAGTCAAAAACGGTCATGACAAAACCTCTCCTAGGGCATGGGCCACTTTTTCCATCTGCTCATCTGTCAGTGCCAAACCGCTCGGTATGTAAAAACCCCGGCGGGCTATCTTTTCAGAGACGGGGCAAGCGGTCCCACGAAAAAGCCCCATCCTTTGAAACACAGGCTGCTCGTGCATCGGCCAAAAAAACGGGCGTGTCCCGATGTGGCGTTCTGCCAGGCGTCTCATGGCTTCCTTTGCATCAAAGGGGATGCCATCGTCGAGAACCACGCCGTAGACCCAGTAGCCGTTTTGGGCATAATCCGTTTGAGGGACA
>JAGUZM010000174.1 GCA_020060805.1 Deltaproteobacteria bacterium
CAGGAGACGTACGAGAGAATCACCCGCGTACCCGGCTCGTTCCAGCGTTGTATGAGGGGAATCGAACTCCTTCTGGAGAGAAACGTGCCCATCGCTCTGAAAACCATGGCCATGACTCTCAACAAGGAAGAGCTTCCTGAAATAAAAGCATTTGCCGAAGAGCGGGGGTTGAAATTCAGGTTTGACCCCATGCTCAACGCCCGCCTGGATGGCTCCAAAGGGCCTTGCCGGTACCGATTACCCGCGGAAGAAGTGGTCAAATTGGACCTCCAAGATGAAAAACGTTCCATGGAATGGCGGAAGTTTTGTGAAAAATTCGTAACCCCTATCTCTTCCGAATATCTTTTCACCTGCGGTGCAGGCATCTCGGCCTTTCACATAGACCCGTACGGACGAATGAGCGCCTGCGAAATGGTTCGGTTCCAGGGTTACGACCTTCGTCAGGGCACGTTCAAAGAAGGATGGGAAGAAGCCATCCCTGAAATCCTGAAACAAAAGCCGGGTAGCCGTTATCCCTGCGCTCGCTGTGATCTCATAGCCCTGTGCGGTCAATGCCCCGGCTGGGCATGGCTTGAAAAAGGAAGCATGGAGCAACCGGTTGAGTATCTTTGCCAGATTGCCCATCTCCGGGCTCAGGCGTTTTATACCCCTTTTGCGAGGAAATGAGAAATGGCAGATAAAGAAAGAACCCGAAAGGCGTATCGTAAGCCGCGAATTCAACAGGTCAGCTTGGTTCCAGAAGAAGCGGTGCTGCAAGGCTGCAAGACCGCTCCCGGTAATCCTGCACAGATCACCAGGCATTGCAACCACGGGGCCTGTCGGCGCCCGGGATCCTAGACGTCAGAGGTCTCAAATAAACCCAAGATGTGGGTGAAGATCTCTTTTACCAAAGGTTATGTGGCAGGGAGGGCACTGGCTTGCATTCTATGACTATACCGGAAGATTGGAGCAATCAAGTCGCGGACTTTAGCTTCTCTTTTCATTTAGATAGCCACAACACCCCCCTTGTCGGGAAAACCGACTCAGCGACCCTTGCCCGCTTAGGTGATGACCGGATTGCCATCGGTCTGCACCCTACAAGGAAAACCCCTGATCTGCCCGAAGCAGCGAAGGTATTTGAATCCGTCTGGTCCCTTCATCAGGGTGAGGAAGCGGTCATTCTGAAAGCCGGGGAAGCTGAACCAGATCCCTCGTCCCGCTGGCCCTATCAGATTCTACTGCTCAAAAAAGATCTTCGGTCCGGAGAATTCTTTTTCTCCGGCCCGGCCCGGGATCAACTGAATCGTTCAGATCCTTTGGGCCACCCCCTGAACCAAGTGCTGATGATCCTCCTGCTTTCAAGGGGCAAAGGCATGCTCCTTCATGCCTGCGGTGTTGACGACAGCGGGTCAGGATATCTTTTTTTGGGCAACTCAGGCCACGGAAAAACCACCATGGCAAGATTATGGAGTGATCAGAATGCCATGGTCCTCAATGACGACCGGATTGTTATCAGGGAGCGGGAGGGGCAGTTCTGGATGTACGGCACGCCCTGGCACGGGGATTTCAAAGGTTTTTCCCTTGAAGGGCTGCCCGTCACCAGGATATTCTTCCTTCATCCGGCTGAAATAAACCGCACGATTCGCCGGGAGGGGACTGGCGCGGTGAGCATGCTCTTGACCCGCTCCTTTCCGCCTCTCTGGGACAAGGAAGGAATGGGGTTCACTCTGGACTTCTGTCACCGCTTGACCGATGCCGTCGCCTGTTTTGATCTTCACTTCAGAAAGGACCGAACCGTCATCGATTGCGTGCGAAGTGCTTCCTGAGATTATCGTTTCACAATCTCGTTATCGATCCCTCTTTCCTTCAGCTCTTCATGTTGCCGCTTCGCTCTTTCCACCGCATTGAAGGCGCCCACGTACAGCCGATCCTTACCGTCCGAACCCCTGATGACGTAGGGGGAGTTAACCAGGTCAGCCAAGGCTCGCAGCTTTTCCTCAAGTTCCACGGCCGATGAGTATGCTCCGATCAGGTTGGCCCAGGGCGTTTCGATCACTCTTGCACCCCTGAACCCCATTCTCCGGATCAGCTTCTTCGCCTCTTTGCCGTTCTCGAAGTATCCTACGTAAACCCCAAACCAGACGCCTTTGTTCGAGTCCAGCTTGATGATATAGGGTGTGACCCCCCTATTGCGGTACTCGGATGCTTTCTGCCTCGCCAGCTTGAGCTCCGGGAAGGAGGCGAGGCAAATGGAGACTGGGTAGGAAGGATCCGGTTTTTCGACTCCGGCGCGAGCTGATGAGGCCTCCGCAGGTTGCGCCGCATCCACTCCCGTCACGCCGCCTTCCGGGTGTGATCCGGCCTGGGTCTCTTCCTTGGCGACAACGATCAGTGGATCTTCTTTCTTCCCGAGTCCCACAGCCGGCTCTCTGGATTCCGGCGCTGGAGCAGGCGGTATTTCGGATCCTTTGCCTGAAGGATTCATCTCTGCCGCGCCTCTGTCTTGGCCCATCGGTGTTTTGGGGTTTGACGAGGACGGGGTTGTCGGCTGATACGATGCCGTTGGGGTCGAGGACACGCCGCTTTGCCAAAAAATTCCTGCCCCGAGAAGCGCCATCGCCGCCATGAAAAGGATGGTTTTGAGCCCGTTTCGTTGCTCACCAAGAAAGCTTTGCCTGGCTTTTTCCAACCCTTTCTTGGCGAGGGCTGCCACGGGGATCCCGGGGAGCCATCTTTTCCTGTTTTCCCCCCCCTTCTTATCCCTATCCTCGGCGCCGTAAGAGTAATAGTAGCGATACTGTTTGTAGTCCTCAAAATCAGGACTCACCTCCGGCCGCATGCCGTTGATGATGACACCCACGACGTTGCTCTTCACATGTTCCAGCTGACTGCACGCCCTTCTGAGCAATCTCCTGGACACGGCGCCGATGCGATAGACGAGAAGGACACCGTCCACTTTTTTCCCGATGATGATAGCGTCCGCGGCTGAAAGAATGGGCGGCGCGTCGAAGACCAGAACGTCATACTCTTTTTTTGCCTCCCCAAGGAACTCAGCCAGGTGCTCGGACTGGAGGAGTTCGGCCGGGTCAAAGGGAATCGCCCCGCTCGGGATAAAATGGAGATTATCCATCCGTGGTGTCATCATGACTTCGTCAAAGGTCATTTCTCCCAGGAGAAGGTCTGCGACAGTGTTGACGGTGTCACGCCACCGGTAGTTACCGAGCAGGACATCAGTCAGCCCGGGTGACCCCTTGAGACCGAATATCCTCCCGACCGACGGCTTCCTGAGGTCTGATGCGATGAGGAGAGTTTTTTTCCCTGCCTGTGCCATGGTGAGGGCCAGGTTCGCGGCTATCAACGTCTTCCCTTCCTGAGGGGCCGTGCTGGTGATGAGGAAGGTCTTGAGTTTTTTCTCCGCATACTTGAAGTCGATATTCGTCCTCACAGCACGAAAGCTCTCAGACATCATGGACTGGGGAAGGAAGTGAGAGATGAGATTCACTGCTTGTCTTTGCACATGCGGTGCAAGTTCCCCCATCCGTTCTTTCAGGGTTTCGTGAATCCCCTTCGCGTCGGTCTCGGGAATGATTCCCAGGACCTGGGTTCCCAGGGTCTTCTCCACGTCCTCGATCGCGCCGAGGGATGTGTCGAATGTTTCCACCACAAATGCTGCAATCAGACCGAGGATGAGACCCACCAATACTCCCAGGGCCCCATTCAGCGCCGTTTGCGGGGGGTTGATAGGATTTCCGGGCAAAAGGGCGGGTTTGACGATGTTCACCTTCTCGGGTTTTTCCGCGCGCCGGATCATCGCTTCCTGGTTCTTTCTCTCCAGGAGTACGATCATGTCCGTGTAGAGTTCCACTTTCCTCTTCAGGCGGTTGTATTCCAGTTTCTTGTCGAGGAGCACCTTGGTCTTCCGCTCCACGGTCTCCGCCTCTTTCGCCAGCTCGATCTCTCTCTTGTCTATGTTCCTCAGCTGCTGCTGAAGGGTGAGGGCCATCTTGCTTGCGTTTTCCGCGATCTCGTGACCGATGGCGACGACGTCAGGATGTTTGGCCGTGTATTCCTTGAGGAGGGTGTCCCTTTTGAGCATGAGGCCCACGAAGGTCTCGTTGACGGCCTGGTAGCGGCCGTTGGCCTTGGCGGAATAGAAATCCCGGTCCGTGCTCGCTGGGTTTTCGATGAAATGGTTCAGCCGGAGGAGTAAATCCCGCACCTCCCTTCGCTCTTCTTCCTGCTTGCCGAGTTCAACCTGGATTTCCTGGGCCCTGGTCAGGAGCCTTTCACTCTGAAGGTCAATGGAAATGATCTCGTTGTCCTTGCTGAACCGGTTGAACTCCTCTTCCGCGTCACGCACTTTCCCTCTCAAATCCTTGAGCTGTTCATCGATGTATTTAAGAGTTTCCTTGGTCCTGTGGACCTGCTCCTCTGCGTGAAGTTCCCTGTAGGTCAAAGCGATCGAATTCGCCAGTTCCTGAGCGAAGGCGGGGCTGCTGTCCGTCACCTCGATGTGCAGGATGCTGCTGAACTTTTCTCTTTTGATCTCCACTTTTGACTGGAGGTTTTCAATCACCAGGATGTGGCTGCTTTTCAGTTGTCCCTCCCCCTGAGAAACCTCTCGCGGAATCAGGCCCATCTTTTCCGCGACCTTTTGAAAAACCGCGTAGCTCTTGATCACGGTCATCTGGGTTTCGATGTCATCGGATTCGGACCATGACATGGTTTTCGGGTAAAGGCCTTCGAGGACGGGCGCTTTCTGGATTTCGATCAGGCATACGGTCTTGTAAAGAGGGGTCGGTGTTCTGAGGATGGCAAAAAAGGTGCTGAAAAACCCCATGCAGAGGGTGATCACGAAGACGATCAGTTTTCTTTTCTTGAGAATACGCCAGTATTCTCTCAGGTTGATGTCGTACTCTGCCACCACCAATACCTACCCGGAAGAGGATCGCCCGAATCGTCGGATCTCACGCAGGCCTCAACTTTCACCTGCTACTCAACGCCTTGAAATCATTCTATAATATCCCAAGCCTGCTTTCCGTTTGGTAACCAGGCGCAATTTAAGCACACACCCGCTCAAGAAATGTTGGTATAGTTTAACTTAAATGAGCTTATTTGTCAATGAATGAGAAAAGATTTATTCAAGAATTCAAGTGCTTAGGCCTTTTATGAGCCTCGATTTCCCTTTCATCGGGGAGACCTGATCAAGCCGACGACCTGCCCCAAACGCTTCAAGTAGAGTTGCCATGGTCTCACTTGAGAAAAAGGGAAAACCTGCTTCAGTATTTCAACTCTGGGGAATATGGATTCAAGGATGAAGGAAAGCCGGCTTCTCCATGCCATCTCGGATGAGAACAAAAATGGAGGTGCCCAGGCAGGAATTCCATACCCTTTGACTCTCCCCATCAGAGCCCTCCGCTCCAACAGGTTAAGCCTCTTTGACAGCTCGCTGGAGACCTTTTTCGCAGGGTGGTAGCCCAAGAGGTGCGCGAGTAGGAAGAGGACATAACTGATGATTCTGGGTTGCCCCAGGTTTTCCGCGCACAAGTGGAGGGCTTCCCATTCACGGGGCCCCCAGCTTGCGGTGATATTTTTGATGTCTGCGAGCCAGATCAGGCGATTGAACCGATGTTTGAGGCCGTGGAGGCCCAGGTAGATCACCTGATCATACCGGTTCAAGCACTGAGCCTCTTCGCCCTCCCAGTTAACGGTTCTGGTATCTCGATAGATTTCTTCGTCCGGTATACTCAAAAGTTGCTTTCGAGTCCGGATGCGGTCCGCCCACAGAAGATGGGTGTGGAGGTCCACCGTGATCGAATCCCGTTTGTAGGTATTGGGATACAAGGGGGTGTTTTGGTATCCCAATTCTCGGAGGGTATATGTAAGAATGGGATACTCTTTCTTCAGAACCCAGAGGTCGATATCCGACATCGGCCTGAGGCCGATGTCATCATAGACCTCATGGATGAGATCCATGCCCTGAAGCAGAACCGGCCCGATGTCCTTCTTGTTGCTGTGATGGAGGATCTCCTTAAGGGCATGGATGAGTCTTAAGTTGTGCCGGACAACCTGGTAATAGTGTGTTGTAATCTTTTCTTTTTCCGGCTCATCAAGCCTCTCCAGCACACCGGATCTCTTGAAGCTTTTGTACAAGAGGCCCCCCAAGCCCTCCCTCATAGCCGTGTCGATGAGACGATTCATCCTCAGATCTGAAGGCAAGCAAGGCGGGATCATCTTCAGAGCGTCCCGTTCAGGGAGCAGAGTCGCAACGGCCCCCAGGATTTTTCTTTCAGCAGGTGTGATCATGTCATGGTAAGCCTCTCTTCCTTTCGTGCTTCCCCTTTTTGGTGTTTTCGTGATTGCTTTTGCTTCTCTTCTCCCCTGATGAGGCGGCAATGAGATGCTACTCGTCTGTAAGATCCATCTCTTAATCCTGGATGCCATGGAATGAATAATGCGCCTCAATTTCGATCTTGCGCTGTACGGGTTGACTGTGCGTCCCCCTCGCTCGACGGCGACCACTTTTCCCAGGATCTGCTCCGAAGCGACCGTTTCATCCCGTATCCCCCAGGTATCGTCCCTAACGACAAAACGGACGGGCCTGTTACCTTGTCTCTCTATCTTTGTCACTCGATGAGCAACAAGCTGTCCGGCCGATCGGTAGAGGACGATGTCCCCTGTTCGAACCGAACTCGGGGTGATGGGCTCCACGGTGATCGCTTCCTCCTCCCGGATCGTGGGATACATGCTCCGGCCCGTGGCACGGAAGCGGATGCTTTTGCCCTGGCGCAGGAGGTCTGCGCTGAGGTCCGTGAAAAGATCAGGGGATGCGGGCGATACGGGGTTTGTGGAATCCGGTTCGGTCATGGGAATATTTTACATTCCCGGAATAAGACTCTGCAACACGGGAATAAAAAAGAGAGGATGGAGTGATGGAGTAATGGAGTAGTGGAGCGGTGGGTCAAAAAGTCCAAATCTTCATCACGAAAACACGAAAGTGAGAAAGCACGAAAAAAGGGGGAGTATTCCACGGGAGGGGTTTAACCCGAACAAGGCGGGCAGGCCTCTCCCCTACATATTGCTTTTTCTTGTTTTCCCTCTTTCGCCTGCCCTGAGCGCTGTCGAAGGGTGTTTTCGTAAAAGGATCTAAGACACCAGTTACCGATTTCGGATCAAAGCTTCTTTCAGTCCCTGAGGTATCGATCCAGGAGTTGCTTTTGTCGGTAAGGTCCTCTATTATAGGCCGCAGGCATTTGGAGTGTTATTTCGCCTGTCATAGAAGATGAAAGAACAGGGAGGATCAGTAAAGATGCAGTACACTGCGATCATCCGAAAAAGCCAGCTTGAGTACGTTGCCGTGTGCCTGGAATTGAATGTATCTGCCAGGGGTACGGATTTGCCCGATGTGGAGAAAAATCTGAGGGAAGCCATTGAACTCTATCTGGAAGATAGCAGAGAAAACCCGGAGACGGTCATCGCCCCTATGCCCACAGAGGATTTCATCGAATTCCTGAGAGATACGGAGCCAGAATGGTACAGAGGGCCCGGGGATGGATTTTTGTTGAGGCCGCTGGAGGTGCACGAGGTTCCTGCCTATGCTTAAGCTGCCGTCCATGTCAAGCAGGCAGCTAACAAATCTCCTTGAAAGAGGAGGAGCTGTGCTCGCCAGACAGGGGAAAACGGACCATGCAATATATTCAAGGGTGGTCGAAGGCAGGAGATTCTCGGCGCCAGTTCAGATGGGGAAGAAAACGCTGGATCCTGTCTACTGCAAGAGAGTTTTACGACAGCTCAAATTCTCCGATGGAGAGATTCAGCAACTGCTGAAATAACGTCTAAAGGACAAATAACCATTCCTCAGGAAATAAGAGATCAATTCTCCCTTCTGCCCGGGACTGAAGTGGAAGTCATCGCCCAAAATAACGAGGTCCTCATCGTAAGATCCCGAAAAAGAAATGCTTTTCTCAAATGGGTAGGCAGTGGAAGCTCGACCAAGGGCGACATTGATACGACCGTTGACCGACTCCGCTGAAGAACCGATGAGTAGTGTTGTCATCGATACAAATCCACTAGCCTACATCTATAGCGGAATTCCTGATTTGGGGAAGAAATACGCTCATCTGTTGGGGGATCTCAAAAAGAGCAATACCCTGCTCATTAACCCTCCTTCCCTCTCCGCAAAAAGGCGTGTTTTCAGCAGGGGGGGTCCTGTCCGTGAGTCAGATACTTCCCACCGTTCTTGTTTAATCCCCCCTGATAAGATATCCTATTAGTGAAGCGATTTCGGGCGGAAACGTTTGGATAACTGGCTCACATACCTGAAGCGCGGGCTTTCCCGCACAGCGGCGACCGACCGTCTTGCCGGTCAAGAAAGCCGCGCCGCGATTCTCCCCGGCCTCAGGATCCTCCGTCCTTACGCCGTCCGGCACTGGCGCAAAGGCTTGTTCGGCCTCGCTCTCATTCTTTTCACTTCGCTCCTCAGTTTTCCCCAGCCCTTGATCACCCGCTACATCGTGGACGATGTGATTTTGGCCCGCCAGCTGGGCCTGCTGGCCACGGCCGTCCTCTTATTCATCCTGGTGGTGCTGGTTGAGAAACTGATGAGCCTGCTGGAGGAATTCTATTTTGCCCGCTTCGAGCAACGAATTACTCTCGACATCCAGCACGACCTTGCCGAGCGCACTCTGCGTTTCCCCAAATCGTTCTTCGATAAGAACCAAACGGGCTACCTCATGTCGCGGCTCTCCCTTGACGTGGAAGGCCTTCGTTGGTTTTTCTCCAGCACCATCGTGTACGTCGTCAGCAATACAGTCCGCTTCCTGGGCGGCCTCGGGTTGCTGTTCTACCTGGAGTGGAGACTCGCCGTCGTGGTCCTGCTCCTCCTTCCCGGGATCGTCCTAGCCGTGCGGTATTTCTCCACAAAGATCCATATCCTCAGCCATCAGAGCATGGAGCAACACGCCAGGGTTACAAGCCGTGTCCAGGAGTCCCTCGCCTCCGCCTCCTTGATCAAAGCCTTCGCCTCCGAGGCGAGGGCGGTGAGGAGTCTCATGTCTGAATTGAAAGAGGCATTTCACATTTCCCTCGAGCAGACAACCGTCGGTTCAGTGGCCAACCTGGTCATCACCGCCATGCCTGGCATTGCCCGCGCCATCGTGCTCGGAGTCGGCGCCTACTGGGTCATCGAGGGCCAATGGACTCTCGGCTCCTTGCTCGCTTTCCAGGCCTACGTCGGGTACGTCTCAGGGCCCGCACAATTCCTCGCAACCTCCAACCTCGAACTTCAAAAAGCCTTGGCCGCCCTCAGGCGGGTCTCTGTCCTCTTCGACATCGTCCCGGAACAAAACCTGGGAACCGGCAAAGGGGTCGATCGGCTGGTGGGCGACGTGGAGTTCAGGCACGTCTCCTTTTCCTATGATGGGCGGGAGCCGGTGCTCAAGGACCTCTCGTTTCAGGTCAAGCCGGGTGAACGCGTGGCGATCGTCGGGCCGAGCGGTGTCGGCAAGACAACCCTGCTGAGCCTCATCCTCTGCTTCTACAGGCCCACGGCGGGCGATATCTACTTCGACGGCCTCCCCGCGTCAGGATATGATGTCGCGTCCTTACGGCAGCGGATCGGCTACGTGTCACAGGGCACCCGCCTTTTCTCGGGCACCCTCATGGAAAATCTCCGGTACGGAAACCCGGAAGCGACGGATCAGCAGGTCATCCACGCTGCGGAGACAGCCGGCATCCACGAATTCATCCGCACCCTGCCCGCAGGCTATGAGACGGAGATAGGGGAAAACGGGGTGTTCCTCTCTGAGGGGCAGCGGAAGCGCCTTTCCATCGCCCGCGCACTGATCAAAGAACCGGACATCCTGGTTTTGGACGAACCCGCCTCCGCCCTCGACCTCAAAACAGAAGCGTCCATCCTCCAGGCCCTTCCCGCCGTCATTCAGAAAAAGACTCTGTTCGTCGTGGACAACAGGCTGTCCGTCATCAGCGAATCGAATCGGGTTTTGCTCCTGAACGAAAGCCGCCTGGTGGCTGTAGGCACGCATCAGTCACTCCTGGAGACGAATGACTTCTACCGCTCTATGGTTTCCCCGGGAAAGGCAGGATCCGGGTAGACTCTTGGCTGTGATGGGGGTTCTTCTTTAGAGACCTCTCATGGCAAGCCGTATCTTCCCGAGCACTTGGAGGGTCCTCATCCAGTAAAGCTGCCATGTCTTCAATTCCGGATATTCTACGAAGACCTGGCGAAGAACCTCCGGCCTTGGAAGGGAGGCCTCAAGAATGCAGGCGAATTTTTTTGCGATCCCTCTTTCAGGCAGGAGGAGCAAGAGGGGCCCCCAGCCGGGTAATCGTCTCCCTGCGACTCTGCGACGGAGCAACCTCCTGATGATCGTCCCTGGGGGTCTGTCGCCCAGGAGAGGAAGGGCTTCCGAGGGAGGGTCGAGATGAAACAGATGGTGGGTCAGGAAAAGGACGTATCCGAGATGTCGCTTCAACCCCAGGCTTGTGGCGCGATGGATGAGTGTTTCCCAATCACGCGAGTCAAAGCGTCGAAGCAGAAGCTTTATGTCCACCAGCCAGAGGAGTCTTTCCAGATTGTGCTTGAAGGCATGGAGGCTCAGGTACAAAACCTGATCGCGAGGGCTCAGGACCTGGACCTTTTCCCCTTCAAAATCGATCTCCACTGTCTCACGGTAAATCGTACCCTGTCCCCTCTGAAGAATATGCCGTCGGCTCCTTATGCGGTCAGCCCAAAGGAGGTGTGAATGAAGGTCAAGCGTCGTGGCGCCTTTGGTGAAGGTATTGGGATAGATCCGGTTTCTTTCGTAGCCAAACTCACTGAGGAGATCAGCCGCAAGCCTGTATTGACTGGGCCGCACCCAGAGATCGATGTCTGTCATAGGTCTTAACCCTATGCTCCCCCCGTAGATTTGCCGTAGAAGAGCCATCCCCTGTAGCAGAACGACCCTAACCCCCTCATGGTTGAGCCCGCGGAGGACTTCCTTGAAGTCGTACATCAGCCTGAGATTGAAGTGAACGGTCCGCTCGTAAAGCCCCTGAAGGCCTTGGATAGCCTGGAGGGGCAACTTCTCCAATGCCCCTGACCTCTTCAGGCCCTGGTAAAGGAAACAGGCAAGCCCTTCTTCGGCGGCGAGGCCGATCAATCGGTCGAACCCCTCTTTTTCAGCGAGCGTTTCATGCAACCCCTCCATTCTTCCTCTGCCAGGTATAAGCTCGGCCGCATGGAGGAGGAACTTTGTCTCGGAAGACATCATCGTTTCATGCCTAGGAGGTCTTTCACTCTTGTTGCCAGGATGGCCGGGGTGAGGTTTCTTCTACTGAGAAGGGCGATCCATTTCGCTGCCAAGGCGAGAGGTCCCCCGGTCAGGCGGATCACACGATCTCCTCGCAGGACCAATACGACTTGCCCTAATATCTGATGCCGGCTCGCTGGCTCCGGATCGGCTCGCGGCAGGTTGTCCCCTTTTGTGAGGACGCCCCTATCCGGCATCATCCGGATCACACGATGAGCGATCAGGTTCCCAAGGTGGCTAAGTCGGTCATTCCTGAAAAGGATGATATCGCCGATTTTGAAAAGGCAGGGGGAATTCTTTCTTATGACAAGGCGATCTCCCGGCCTGAAAAACGGATACATGCTGAACCCTTCGAAGGGGATCGTGAATAGTTCTTCGGGTTGAAATCTTTTGATCACGCTCCGCATCCAAAAAGAGATGGCCTCGCCGCAAGAAGTCCCGCGTTCGTTGCGTTTCGTCACATGGCCGGGCTTGTGCCCGCACCACAGGTGGTCCCGGGGTTGTTGCCCACCGTGCACTGCGTCGTCGCCCCCCCGCCAGGTGCGCAGATCACCCCGGCAGGGCCGGTTCCGGCTTGACAGGCCCCGGCCGCGGCCCGGCCTGCACCGCAGACGGTTTGACCCATGGCCTGGGTGAGGTCCACCTGAAGTTCATAGACCCGCGGGGGTTCATACTTTGCTTTCTTTCCTTTCTCCTCCGGACCCATATCTTTCCTCCTGCTCGTCACACCCTCTCCGCCAACGCTTTTTCCACTAAAGGCCAAAAAGAAGGATCTTTTCTGAAATGCAGCCTGTAGAAGGGTATCTCTCGGCAAAGATCCGCAACCATCATGAATGTCCGCTCCGCTACACCGGCGGAGAAATACCGAAAGAAGTGGACGTGGTTTCTCACGATAGTGGGACACGCCTCCAGGGGAGATACCCTGTCGAGACGGACCTCCTCATCTTTATTGAGAAAAATGCCCATGACCAACCGGTCCTCACGATCATTGGGAGCGGGGATATCGCTCTCCATCTGGTTGAAAGGCGTAGCGTGAAGATAGTATGAGCCGCCACGGCGGGTCGCGATGATCCCATCATCCGAGATCACCTCCCTGGGCGTGCTCAGCCTTGCCAGGGTGGACTTTCCGTTCCCCGGACGCCCCAGAAACAACAAGCCGCAGTTTTGCTCAACGATCCCAACCCCATGCAAAAGAAGGCCTTCTGCGGAGGGCAGGCCCACCGCGGAGACGAAGTAGACGGAACCGTATAGGGAGGCCTCCTTCGTTTTCTTCCTGGTCCAGGTCTTTTGGAAAAGCATGCTCCTGGGCTCTCCCTCCCTGCGGCACAGGACAGAACGGCCGAAGGGCAGAAGCGTCACGTCTTGAGGAACCTTGACAGGGTTCAAGAAGTTCCTGAACTTTTCTTCTCGCAGGAAAGGGAGGACCCTCCTCAAACGGTGTCTTAACTCCCTCTCCTCGTTGCTGGCAAAAGGAAACCTGGAAAGGGGAGTTCTCAGGCTCTCCTCGATCAGGGACTCCAAATCGCCCAGCCCGCGGCTCCATCCCCACGTCCTGGCGGGAAAAACGACGAGGGTCTCCTTCGGAGCCTCTGCACCATTCCGGAGAAAAGGCGAAAACATCTCCACCACGGACTGATGCAGCCGCGCCTCCATCGCGGAAATGTCGAGGCCGAGGTTGAGCCCCCCGATCTTGAGCCCAAAGGTATTCACGCCTGCCCCCCCGCATACCGGGTCCTAGGGAATAACCCTTTTTCAAAGGCCTCCTGGCAAAACCAGTAAGGGGCCGTGAAACTCTTTTCCAGATAATAGGTGCACGCGAGGCAACTGCCCATACATCTTTGCTTGAAAAAGCATCTCCCGCAAATCCCCTCCAGCTGTCCCGGGATCATCTCCCGCATCGCCTTCAGAAGAGGGTGACTCATCCAGACGGCCCCCAGCCGGTCGCTTCTCACGTTGCCCATCACGAGATCCTTCTGAATCCTCTGAATACCGCAAAACGAGATATCCCCATTCGCCACGATTCCCAGGATATTCAGGATGGCGCACTCAGGGCAGTTGCCTGCCATGATCTCCGTCAAAGGCCGAAATGCGATCGGGAGACTGAAGTGGAGCGGGATGTTTACCCTCGGCTGGAGTTCCTCTTTCACCCACCGGGACGTTTTTACCAGTTCCTCCACTGAAAGGGTTCTCTTTCCTTGAACCATCGTTTTCCCTCTCCCCATGGGAAGGATCGGGTTGATCTTAAGTAGCCTCGCCCCCAGTTCGACGGAGAGGCGGGCGAGCGGTTCGATCTGGCCCGCATTTCCCCTGAAGAGGGACATGATTACCTGCGTGCGTACGCCCTGCCCCACGAGATGATGAATCCCGTTCGTTGCCCCTTCAAAGGCCCCCTTCACACCGCGGAACCGGTCATGCGGGGCCGGGTCTGCACTGTCGAGACTCACGCTTATCGCCCTGACTCCGAGCGCTCTGAGGCTTTGCGCTGTAGATCTATCGACCAGGGTGCCGTTCGTTTCTATATCCACGGCGAGACCCTCTTTGTGGAAAAGGGAGACAAAATCCACGACATCGTTTCTCAGAAACGGCTCCCCACCTGTCAATTTGACGGTGTGAAGCCCCAGGGGTTTGGCCTGCCGGATCACCTCCGTCATCAGGGGCACGGAAAGGGATTCTCCCTCTTTTCCCATCGCCCTTGAAGGGCCCCCCATAGAGGGCATCATCTCCGACGACAGCCAGCAGTGCTGGCACCTCAGGTTGCAGCGATCGGTCAGGTTTAGGTAGATCGCGTGAATCGGGTAGAAAGAGGCATCAGCAGACATGGAAGATCTCCTGGCCCGAGTGAATCCTGTAGCAGCCCAGGGGATTTCTTTCGTTCACCCTACCGTATAGCGCATAGGGTGCGGCGGGACACCCGCCGGTGCACGCGTGATGGTAGGGACAGTCGCGGCATTCATCCAGATCACTGAGCAGCACCTCTCTCCTTCTTCTGAATCGGGTAAAGACCTCCGATGTTCGCCAGATCTCTCCGAAGCGACGTTCGTGGATGTGCCCAGCCTTCAGACCTGGCAGCCGATCGCACGGCGTGATCCAACCGTCCGGACGGACGGCGCACTCCTGCACAAGGGCCCCGCAGCCGGAGAGCGAATTCGACGGCAAGGATCGCTCATCGCGAGCCGGAATTCTTTTCATGGCCTCGTACATCTCCCCCTGATCGAGGACCGACCCGGACACAGCCGGTCGTTGGAGCCGACGCAGATCCCTCAAGACATCCAGGGTCTCTTCCCACTCCTCACGCCTGAGGGCGAGTTCCCGGTAATGGACCAGGCCGCGGCCTTCGGGCAAAAGGTCATTGAATTTAATCGCCCGCGCGCCCCAGGCGCCGGCGAGGGCGGCTATTTGCGCCAGGTCCCTGAAATTATGCCGGTTGACGGTGCAGTAGAAGGTCACAGGCAAGCTTTGATCGAGCAGGTTTTCGACCCCCCTGCGGACCTTTTCGAAAGACCCTGCTCCCCTCAGTGCATCGTGGGTCTCCGGGCAGGAACCATCCAGACTCACCATCAATTCGTCTAGCTTTTCGTATCCTTTCAGTCTCCTGGCCGCCTGTTTGTCCGTCAGGGTCGCGTTCGTGTTGATCGACAGCCTCATGGGCAATCTCTGGATCTCATCCAGCAGGATCCAGATGTCCTTCCTCATAAAAGGTTCGCCGCCGCTGAGGCGCAGGCGAAACACCTTCAACTCCGCCAGTTCCTCAAAAAGCCCCAGCCAGTTCTCGGTCTCCAAATCGATGAGGGTCGCATCCTCCGAATAGACGGCGCAGTGCCGGCATCGCAGATCGCACAGGTAAGTGAGGGAAACAAAAACAGAGATGGGTGCACGCAGGATTTTCATGTCATCTTCGTCGTTGAAGAAGTTTGAGATCCGCCATCGTGCCCAGAAACGCCTCGACGTCCTTTTTCAACTCCTCCGATTCGATCTCCACCTCGAACTCATCATGCAGCCGCTGGCAGATTGCGTCCACGGCCAGCTTGCCGTCGCACATTCGGCAAATGGTCGCCCCCACCTTGTTGAGACAGTGAAGGGCATTGGTCCTGGGATTGAACAGGAAGGCACCATCCTCCTCCTCCCTGAAGACAAGCTCAGGGTGGAGGACGAAGAATCCCCCAACTGAATTCATCATTGATCACTCCCTTACGATAAGCCTGATCGCCCCTGAAGAGCGTTCGCATTCCGGTTTCAAATCCGGTGACTCTTGATGTCGATCAACAGGTTATGGAGTTGATTCGTCTCCCTTTGTAAGATTCCGTTGACCCGGTCCTCCAGAGTCTTTTTCAGCAGCCTGAGCTCCCGATTGGTCTGACCCGAGATATTCAGTGGTATGTCGTAATAGGCGTCGCATGTCCGTTTCAGGAATGTATCAGGCCCCGTAATAAGGCCTTTCCGCTTCGATTCCTCGTACAGCCGGGTCCCGGGAAACGGCGTCAGCAGGAAGAAGTGGATCTTCTTGAAATGGTAAACGTTCAGGGGCGTGACAAGTCTGTCGAAAAACCGCACCGTCTCTTCGATGGTCACCTCATTTTCCCCCTCCATGCCCACCATCACATAGAGGGTCAGGCTGAGCCCTGCATCAAGACATGTGTGCAACGCCTCCAAGGCGGTCTCAACCCGGACCCCCTTGTTCAGGCTATCGAGGATCCTCTGACTCCCCGACTCAATCCCGAAACGGACATTCTGACATCCCGCGTCTTTCATCAATCCCATGAGCCGCGGCTCTACCCTGTTCACATGGGCGTTGCAGGTCCACTTGATGCTCATCTCCCGGGCAAGGAGAGAGTGACAAAAACCCTCAACCCAGCTTCTATCCCAGATCAGGATATCGTCCCAGAAATAGAACCGCCTGATCCGGGACCCATACCTGTCCAAAAGCGTCTTGATCTCGTCGACAACGTTCTCTACAGAGCGGTACCTGGGCTTGTATCCCTTGATCGTGTGGTCACAGTAGATGCAGTCAAAGGGGCATCCTCGGCTTGCCATGAGGCTCACGAGGCCAGCCTCCCCTTCGTCCAGGTGTTCTCCAAAACCTGCATGACGGTCCCGCAGATAAAAGTCCATCGGAAACAGGTCCCACGGTGGGAATGGCAGCCGGTCCAAGTCGTTGACTCTCGCCCTCGGAGACGACGCTCTGATCTGGCCTGATGCGGCCCTGGAGTACAAACCGTCAATGCCGGAAAGATCAGCCCTCGACGAGAGGCCTTCCGCAAGGTCCACCACGGCCTCCTCGCCCTCTCCCACGATGACGAAGTCTGTGGGAGTATGTTCCATGATCGCGCTTGGCAAGGCAGACGCGAGGTAGCCGCCGACGACGGTCTTTGTCTTGGGATGGGCCTTCTTAAAAGCTGTCAGTAGCCATTCCATATACTGATAGTCGCCCGTAAGGCCACTGACCCCGACAAGGTCGAAGAGACCCCCTTCTATCTTTATTTTTCTCTGGACAGCGCGGTGGGAAAGCCGAAGGGCATTGATGTCCCAGACCGTTACCTGATGACCCTTTCTGAGCAACGATCCTGCGATGTAGGCGAGTCCAAGGGGCAGAAAGACCTGGTAAACCTTTGATGAAGGAGGTTGGATCAAGAGGATTCTCAAGTTCAGTCCCCTCCGCATTCAGGCCGATTCGATGCTCCTCCCCTTCTCACGTCAAACAGACCGACACGAACGATCCACCTTAGCGCGATCTTGCCCTAGTATCGTGTACCTTATATTTCCTAACTTCAATGTCATTTCGAACGAAGTGAGAAATCTAACGTTTCAGAGTAGTTAAAAGATCTCTCCCTGCGGTC